>NZ_JBGCUM010000017.1:0-112258 GCF_054177665.1 Roseateles sp. P5_E8
CTGGGGTGGGCGTGCCGATGTCCGCGCGGTGCTGTACATGGCCACGGTCTCGGCGATCGTTCACAACCCTGCGATCAAGGTCTTCTACGCACGCCTGGTCGCAGCCGGCAAGGCCAGGAAGGTGGCCCTTGTGGCCTGCATGCGCAAGTTGCTCACCGTGATCAATGCCATGTTGCGCGATCAAGCCACTTGGGATGCTGTCAAGCATCTTCAAACCCCTTCTGGGGCTTGACGCCAGACACAGTTGCTTGGGGGACCGGCCAACGTACCCGTAGGACGAGGGGCTTCATGTCAGTCGGCGACTCCGGGTTCGGCCATCAGCTGGCCACGGCCGGCGCGTTGGGCCTCGTACAGCGCCGTCTCGCCGCGGCGCTGCAGGTCGGGCAGGCCGCGGTCGCCGGGGCGCAGCCTGGCCCAGCCGGCGCTGAAGGACAGGGGCATGCCCAACTCCGCCGGAGCGCGCTCGGCCAGGGCCTTGCGCAGCCGTTCATCGAGGGCCTGCGGGCCTTCGGGCAGGCAGCGTGCCATCAGCACGCCGAACTGCTCGCCGGCCAGGCGGCCGGCCAGGTCGCCCAGGCGCATCTGGGTCTGCACGCAACTGGCGAACAGGGCCAGCGCGCGGTCGGCAAAGTCCATGCCGCGTTCGGACTGCAGCGTGACGAAGTCGTCCAGGTCCAGCACGACGAGGGCGAGCGGTTCGTCGTAGCGGCGCGCCATGGAGATCATGTCGACCGAGCGCGCGGTGAAGGCGGCGCGGTCATTGAGACCGGTCAGGCCGTCGGTCTGGGCCAGGCGCGCCAGCTCGGCCTCGATCTGGCCGCGCCAGGCCAGCAGCAGCATGGGCAGGGCCAGCAGCAGCGCGAGCTGGCCGGCCAGGGCCAGCAGCAGGTCGGGCCAGGGCGCCCCATCGTCCAGGCCAAGGCCCAGCAGCTTGGCGGCGGCCCGCGCCAGCATGGCGGTCAGCAGCGGCAGCACGGCGGCCAGGCCCAGCAGGCGCCAACGCCGGCTGTTCAGGCCTTGCAGCACGGTGCTGCGGCCGGGCAGCGTCAGCGCCACGCCGAGCCAGATGAGTTGGGCGCCGAGCGCGAGATCGGTCAGCGTCTGCGCCGCCGTGCGGTCGGCCCACAGCAGTGCGTGGCCGACGGCCAGCGCGACGGGCATCGCCGCCATGGCCCAGCGACCCGGGCGCGGCGTGAGCCACAGGCCCAGCGCCCACCACAGCGCCGACAGGCCCAGGCTGGTGAGGCCCACGCCCGCGCTGCGCAGGCCATGCGGCACCGTGAAGTGGTGGCCCAGCGCAGGGCTGGACAGCGCCAGGCCCAGGCCCAGCGCCACCATGCCCACCTGGGCCCAGCGCCCGCCCGCATTGGCGCCGCGCCAGCCGACGAGGGTGATGAGCACCAGCGCCGCAGCCAGCGCCTGCATGGGCATCAGCGCGAACAGGGCATGGGCGAAGCTCATTTGCGGATTGGGATGGGCGTTTCGCGACCGACCGGCACGGCGGTGACGCTGTTTTTGGGCGAGCCGTCGATGAGGCGGTCGGAGTAGGTCAGATAGACGAGGGTGTTGCGCTGCGCGTCCACCATGCGCACGATGCGCAGCTTCTTGAACACCAGCGAGATGCGCTCGTTGAAGACCTCTTCCTGCCGGGGCAGCGGCTGGCTGATGGCGATGGGGCCGACCTGGCGGCAGGCGATGGAGGCCTCGGCCTTGTCCTCGGCCAGGCCGATGGCGCCGCTGATGCCGCCGGTCTTGGCGCGCGACACATAGCAGGCCACGCCCTGCACCTTGGGATCGTCATAGGCGTCGACGACGATCTTGTGATCGGGGCCGATGAGCTTGAAGGCGGTGTCGACGGAGCCGATGGGTTCGGCGTGGGCCAGCGCCGTGACGGCCAGCAGAAGGAGGGCGGCTTGCTTCATGCAGGGCAGTCTAAGGCGCCGCAGCGGACACGGGGTAGGGCGGGTCGCGTATGGGCGCGATGGCGGGATCGTGCGATGCGGTGACGGCGGCTTGGTGGCCAATCCCATGCCGGGAGTCCGCCCCGGCGGGCGGGTAACTTTTCTCTGCGGCGCCAGAGAAAAGTCACCAAAAGAGAGGCGCTGAACCGCACCCGATCGCGACGGCGCCCTGAGCGTCGCGCGAAAACATCCACTGGCGTTGGGGGCAGACGCGACCCGCTGCGCTCTCGCTGCTGTCCTTGTGACGAGTGCCATAACTCGCCCCTTCACGCCGCCTAACGCCGGCTGCACGCCGGGCTCACCAGGAATTGCCGCGTCGCTGGGGCGACGCTCCGGTAGATGCTGTGCAGTGATCGCGGCGCCCGAGCGACGCTGCATTTGGATTCCTCGTGGGCTCGGCGTGCAGCCGGCGTTAGGCGGGGCAGACTCCCGGCTGGGCCTTGCCATCAACCCGCACTCACGCCAAAGAAAAAGCCTGTAGGGCGGGTCGCGACCCGTCCTACGCGGCTCACGCGAAGAACTGCCAGACGGCTCCAACCAAGCAGACCGCCGCCAGAATGATCCAGAGCAAGTGAGCTCCGCGGTAGTCACGCTCGCCGTGCCGAACGAGCCATCCTTTGCGCTCATCGAGCTCGGCCCTCGAAATGCCAGCCACGCTCTCTGTTGTTTCTCCTGACAGTGCTTCGTAGGGGAGATCACGCGGGTCCACGGACAGCCGCCTGGCGTCATAGGCCAAGAATCCAAAGAGGGCGGCGAGTATGAGCAGTGCGGCGATTTCCATGAGTTCTGTTGACGACTCCCCGCTGGATATGGAGTGGCCGTTGGCACACGACTATGCCAACAAGCGTGGGCGGGTCGCGATCCTCCGTTCGATGGCGACAAGCGGCCGCACGATCTTGGACCCCGGCGCCAAACCGCCCTACGCGGCGCACGCCCCGGCCGGGCTCGGCACTGCCGTCTGCCGGCCCGTGAACTTCGGCGCCTCGGGGCGGTTCAGGTCGAAGTGGCTGAGCTGGTCGCTGCGCTGGTTGCACACGTAGAGGTGGCTGCCCGCGATGCAGGCGCTGCGCGGGTAGCTGCCGTGCACCCAGTGGTGGTCCAGCAGGCGGGGCTGGCGCGGGTCGGCCAGCGAGATGACGGCCAGGCTGTCGTGCAGGCGGTTGAAGGCATACAGATGTCGGCCGCCGGGCGCGACCAGCAGGTCGGAGGCGTAGCTGGTGCCGGCGAAACCGTTCGGTAGCACGCGGATTTCGTCCAACAGGCGCGGGCCGTCGGGGCCGAGGGCGACGGTGGTTAGCGTGGATGACTCTTCCTGCAGAACGTAGACGAGTTCACCCACGACAACGAAGTGGCGCGGGCCCGAGCCGGGGCTGAGGGCCAGCTCGTGCGCCGGTGCGCCCGGGGTGGCAGCGGTGAGCGGCCAGACGAGCAGCCGGTCGCGGCCGAGGTCGGTGCCGATCAGCCAGCGGCCATCGGGGGTGGCCTGGATCATGTGGGCATGCGGCGCGTCGTGGCCGCTGTTGGCTTGGCTGCCGGGTGGCGCCTTGGCGGCGCGCTGCGGGCCGGGGCGGCAGTCGGGGCCGGCGCAGCTGGGCCAGCTCTGCGCGGCGCCGAGGCGGCCGTCGGCCAGCAGCGGCAGCGCGGCAAAGCGGGCGTCGGCGTAATGGGCGACCCAGAGGCGGCCCGCGCTCAGGGACACCTGCGCCGGGCTGTGGCCGCCGCTGGGTTCGCGCTGCAGCAGGGTCAGGGCGCCGGCGTCGTCCTGCGCGTAGACGGCGATGTGGTTGGCGCCTTCCTCGGCCGCGTAGATGCGCCCGTCGGCGGCCAGCAGCCCGCTGGGGCTGCCCGCATTGGGCGTCAGGCCGAGTGGCTTCAAGCCGCCATCGGCACCGATGGCAAAGCGGTACAGGCCGAGGCCCACCGGGGCGTAGGTGCCGACGTGCAGGAAGCGGGCGGGCGGGGCGGCGAGGGCGGGCATCAGCGTGGCGGCGGGCAGCAGGATCAGGTGGCGGCGTTTCATCATCACAGCCGCGACGTTAGCGCGGATCGCCGCGCGCATCGGCCGTCGGCGCGCTGTGCCGCGAGGGCGTCAACCGAAATGCGTCGTGATGGCGTCCACGACGCGGTCGTCCTCATCGACGACCGCCATCCACGCCCACTTGTCGAAGGTCGTGCAGGGGTGCGACGGCCCCAGAGCCACGCGTTCGCCGACCGCCGGCCCATCGGTCTCGGCCGGGTCCCAGCGCAGATAGGCATGCTGGTCGTTCAGCCCGCTCACCTGCCAGCCCCTGGGCGCCACCCGCTCGCCACCGCTCAGGTGCCACACCGGCACCGGCCAGCCCTGGTCGAAGGACACATCACGCCGGCCCGCGTTCAGCAGCGCCAGGCCGGGCTCGGGGCTGGACAGCACCTGCGTCCACACCTCCAGCGCCGGTTGCAGGCTGGGTTCGCCCAGGGGCGTACCCATGCGCTCGTCCATCGTCCGCATATAGCGGCCGTAGTGCGCGTGGTCGTGGCAGACATAGCAGCCCGAGCGCAGCAAACCCAGGCGCCCGGGTTTGCCGGCAATCACCGGCGCGACGAGGTCGAACAGCGCCGACCCGCCGCCGCTGAGCCACAGCGGCTGCACGTCGATCAGCCCTTCGGTCTCGATGTCCGCCAGCAGCGCCTCGACGCGCGCCTGCCATTGCTGCATCAGCGCGCGGTCGGGCGCGGTTTCGCCGACAACCTGCAAGCCCTCGTAGAAGCCGATGCCGCGCAGACGCAGCGCCGGGTGGGTCTTGAGCGCCCGCGCGAGCGCCAGCGCGGGACCGTGCTCGCGAACGCCGCAGCGCGAGGTGCCCAGCTCGATCAGCACGTCCACGCGGTCTTCGTTTGCATCGAGCTGCGCCCAGTGCGCGGCGATGAGGTCCAGCTGCGCCTGCGAGTCCACAAAGAAGGCCAGCTCCACGCCGGGGTGGCGGCGGCGAAGGTCCAGCAGCTCGGCCAGGTCGGCCGCGCTGACGAGCTGGTTGGCGATCAACGCCCGCCGCGCGCCGGCGGCCAGGCCCAGGCGCAGCTGGTGCACGTTCGCAAATGTCAGCCCCCAGGCGCCGGCATCGAGCTGGCGGCGGAACAGCTGCGGGCTCATCGTCGTCTTGCCATGGGGTGCCATCTGCACGCCGCGCGCCGTGGCGAAGTCCTGCATCCAGGCGATGTTGTGAGTCAGTGCGGCCTGCCGCACGACAGCCAGCGGCGTGGGCAGTTGCTCAATCGTCCAGCCGCGCTGCGCCACGTCGGCCAGCGGCAGCGGCGCCTGCAACGCGGGGAAGCCTTTCAGCCAGGGGCCCAGGCAGCCGGGGCGCGGGGTGTTTGCGTCGTTCATCGCGCCATCATCGCGCTGCCCACCGTCAGCGACCGGCAGCCCCGTCCCTCGCCGTGCGCGCCGGCAACTTCGTCTACGTGTCAGGTCAATTGCCGGTGCGCGCCGCCGGCCAGATCGTCGACGGCGGCATCGAGGCACAGACGCCCGCGACTTTGGCGCCTTCAACCGCGTCTACATGGGCGGTTAGCGCCAATGCTGCCGACCCAGCGCGGGAGCCATCTCCTTTTGCATCGTCCGCCAAACCCGTTCGAGCCCTGCACACATCCAAGGCTGCCCATCCCTGAAGACGCGCCATTGCCTGACGTCTCTCGGATTGGGCTCGAAGTGCAGGTGCCACGAAACGCCGCCGCAAGCGAAAGTCCAGTCAAACGGCTGCCGGTGATCTTCTCGAACCACTTGAAGCTGGGCATGGCCATCCGCAGCGTCACGGGCCAGCCGCCGCTCCGCGCGTGCATCGCGTTCAGCGCTGGTGGCGGGGCGGTACGTTCGCATGCTCAAATGTTAGGCAGAAATCGTTAACGATCCATCTACAACACGTTCCCTTGATCTACTGCTCGCAAACCTAGCAGGATAGCGAAAAACTGTATGTTTATACAGCATCGAAAAACTGCTAGCTTGCGCTGCGTAGCAGGCGCGCTCGCCCAAGCGAGCTTGGTGCGGACGAGCCTGCAACGCAGCGTGAACGTATCAGCCTTACCGGGGCTTTTTGGCGCACAGACAGGTCCGCAAACAACCTCTCTGACGTGCCCCGCAGTAGCTCCAGAGAACCTGTCGCTAAAACGGACGCCACTGCGTGGCGCCGCTTACCTGCCACGTTAGGCAGGCGAGGATGGGGATCATCTATACAGTGAGTCTTGCGACTGCGGACGCGAAAGCGTGGCTGCTGGAGCAGGGCATTGAATGCTCGGACAGAGCGTCGCGTTGGCCTACCGGCAACGAGTTGAAATATGCCGTCGAGTGCTTTCCACGAATTAAGGTGCAGTACAACGACAATGGATTGGGCTACTGCTGGCAAGCGCTATTGAGCAACGGAGAACCCGGAGCTGAAGAAGTCTGGGCTGCACTTAACGTCGAGAAGCATCAAGGCTATGAACAGGCTAACGACTTCTGGTTCGACAAGGGAACTACAGAACTCAATGTCGCAATAGCGCTGGTGCTGTCGGCGAAAACTGGGCCCTTAGTGCTGTTTGCGGATTGTGGTGGTCCGCCACTAGTAGTTGATTACCCGAACGCCACGCAACAGGCACTCAATGAGTGGGTTGACGTGAGCAAGCCACTCTGGATAGAGCTGTATCGCGATGTGCAGCGCTCTTGTGCATTCGCAGCCTAACCATCCGCTGCAGCGGACGGCTTCGCCTTCCGCTGAGCTCAGACGTTGAACATGCACTTGCATCATCGTTTTTGCATCGCACTTGTCGCTTGCATAGCGGTGCAAGCATCCGCAGTTGCTGGTCAAGAGGATGCCAGCCTTCAGATTCGAGCCATCGCATCAGCTGAGCAGAAATACTATGTGAGCAACCTCAAGGAAGCATTCACACGCTGGTGCAAAGAGAAGGCCAACGTCTGCGTGAACGAACTTCTTATACGGCCCGCTGGCATGACCGTTCCGCGGCCATACGATCAAGTGCGCCTCGACCTCGTCTCGAATCTCGATGGCAAGTTTGAGTCATCTCGCTACGAGCACGACAAGCCTTTTAAACAGTTCAGCCCGCGAACGTTCCAGTTCTCAAAGGCCTTCAAAGTCACTGTTCACCCGTTCGTCTGGAATCGAGTTGAGCTCAGGTCCAAAGAGCGACCGGCCACCATTGAACCCCTCACCACTTGGGCAGAGCGCTGGATAGACCTCTCGGATACAAAAACTGTCCCAAAAGGCCAGTTGCTTGGCGTCGTTCACAGCGTCATCTATCCGTCCATCAAGGACGACTACTGGCAAACTCTCGTTGATTTCGGCTCGTCTGAGCCATACATGCTCGACAGCCTCTTGCGTACCCTCGAGGCAATGGGCTTCACGGAAGTCGAAGTTGGTTCTTTCTCCACCGTCCAGAAGTAGCTCCGCTAATTGGGCGGATGTTCAACCCTTCGCTGCAGCGGACGGCTTCGCCGTCCGCTGAGCTTGCACGTTTAACAGCAATGATCCATTCCGCTATTGCGTTGCTGCTGTTTGCCGTCGCGAGCGTGTGCCAAGCAGCACCGCTCCCGAAGGACGTCACAGACTTTCTGGCGACCCGGGAGTCTTGCGACCACTGGCGCGGCGAGGACGGCTACGACGATGAGCGCAAGGCGGAAATTGCTTGGGCGACTTGTCAGACATGCCAGGGCACCGATGCGAAGCTTGCCGGTTTGAAGCACAAGTACCGAACCAATGCAAAGATCATTGAGAAACTCAGCGAGTTCGACTCAAAGATTGAGCCCGACAACAAAGTGGCCGCCCGAGCGCTTTGCCGAAACACCAAGAGGCCTGAATGGCAGAAGTAGCGCTTCTGTTCAACCCATTGCTGCAGCGGACGGCTTCGCTGCCCGCTGAGCATTGACGTTGATCAGCACTACCAGCCGGCACAGGCCGCGCGCTAACGCGCATCAAGCCGCGACCGGCTCGTCGATCTCCCCCCGCTCCCCATGCACCTCCACCGCCTTGAGCGCCGTCTGCGCAAACTTCGCACACGCCAGCAGCACCGCCGCAAACCCCATATAGCTCAGCGCCAGCGGCAGGCTCTTGCCGATGCCGATCTGCTCGCCGTGCATGAAGCCGAAGAAGGTCAGCGCGGCGCCTGCCACGGCGAAGGTGGCGGCCTTGGCGAGCTGGCGTTCGATGATGAACACGGCAATCGCGCCAAGCACCAGGCCGCCGAGGATGGCGCCGCCGCCCAGCACTTCCAGCCCGTGATACAGCACGCCCGTCTGGCCCAGCTTGTCCAGCCCGACCGCCGCAGCGCTGGTGCCGGCCGCGCCGAGCGCGTTGTCGATCTGCAATTTGCCCCAGGCTGCCATGTGCGGCATGAAGGCCAGGATGATGGCCGGTGCATGACTGCGCGGCGTCTCCTGGAAGGCCTGCGCGCCGATCAGCATGCCGATGTAGAGCAGGATGGGCGCGATGGCGACGACCGGGATCAGCGTCGTCATGACCGCGATGACGCCCAGCCAGCACATCACCAGCACGGCCGCGCCGGTGGCCAGGGAGTAGCCGATGCGCCCGCCCATGGCCTTCCAGCCCGGGTGACCGATGTAGACGGCGTTGATGAAGGGGTTGCCCATCAGGCAACCGATCAGGCTGACGACGCCGTCGGCCGTCAGCACGCGCGTGGTGGGGAAGCTGTCGCCGCTGGCGGCGGCACTCTCCACGTTGTCCATCGCTTCCACGAGGTCGTAGATGCCGAAGGGGATGGCCGTGACGAGGATGATGGCCAGGAACTCGAAGCCCGAGAACACATGGCCGAAGGCCGGCAGCGGCACCGAGAAGCCGAAGTTGGCGAACGAGGCGCCCAGCGCGGCCAGGCTCATGCCGCCTATGGGCATGCCCAAGGCGGTGGAGCCCCAGGCGATGGCGCAGCCCAGCGCGATGGCCACCAGCCCCGCCGGAATGCCGCGGAACCAGCGCACGCCGCCGAACCAGCTGACCAGGATGACCGAGAAGCACACCAGGCCCAGGGCCGGTGTCATGAACATCTCCAGCGCCGGGCGCAGCGCGATGAAGGCGACGGACACGCCGGCCAGCGTGCCCAGCAGCGCGGCGCGCGGCGTGATGCGGCGGATCACCGGCGCGATGAAGCCGCCCACCATCAGCACGAAGCTCTGCACGAACACCCAGGTGAGCCCGGCCTCCCAGCCCTTGACCGGGTCGCCCGTCTTCAGCGAGATGGGCAGCATGATGACGAACACGACGATAAACATGTGCGGCACGCTGATGCCCGAGGGCAGGGCGCACACATCGCTGCGGCCGGTGGCCTTGGCGAGCTTCCAGGCCAGCCAGGCGTAGTAGGCCGTGGACAAAAACATCATCAGCCCGGCGGCCGGCAGGATGCGGCCGAACACCAATTCGTCGGGCATCTTGAGCACGAAGCGCAGCAGCGCGGTCAGCGTCAGCAGGTTGACGAGGATGTTGGTGCCGAAGCCGAAGAGGGCGTTCCAGTCGCCGGGCACCCAGAGCTTTGGCGAGGTGGTCTTGGTCATCGTCATGGAGCGCTCCTTGTGTTGATGGCCGCGAGCACGCGCGCCGAATCGGTGACCCAGCCGAAGATGCCGCCCTGCGCCTGGATCATGCGCAGACCGACCTCGTGAAACTCGGGGAAGTAGGAGGCGCAGCAGTCGCCCGGCACGACACAGCGGTAGCCGCGGTCGTTGGCCTCGCGCACGGTGGTGTGCACGCAGACCTCGGTGGTCACGCCGCAGACGATCAAGGCCTCGATGCCGCGGTGCTGCAGGATGGCGCCCAGGTCGGTGGCGTAGAAGGCGCCCTTGCCGGGCTTGTCGATGACGGGCTCGCCGGCCAGTGGCTGCAGCTCGGGGATGAGCGCGTGGCCAGGCTCGCCGCGGATGAGGATGCGCCCCATCGGGCCGGCCGCGCCTATGCGCAGGCTGGGTGCGCCGCGCTCCACCTTGGCGCGTGGCGCGTCGGTCATGTCGGGGCGGTGCCCCTCGCGTGTGTGGATGACCAGCATGCCCGCCGCCCGCGCGCCCGCCAGCAGCGCCTGGCAGGGGGCGATGGCGGCGCGCAGCAGCGAGACGTCGTTGCCCAGGCTGGCCCCGAAGCCGTCGGCCTCGATGAAGTCGCGCTGCATGTCGATGATGACGACCGCCGTGCGGGCCGGGTCAATGGCCACCGGCTCGGGCGCTGCGTCGATGGTGACTTGCATGGTCCGCACCTCACTGTCCTGGCATGACGGCTGGGCTCAAGTTGGCGCATGGCCGCCCCGAGTTGATGCACGCCGGCCGGTAAAGCGCCGGGTCAGCAGCAGGACTGCAAAAAGCAAGCCAGCGGGTGGCACCCTATCCGTTCGGAGGGCTGGCAACGCACGCGCGGCTGGGCATGATGTGGGGCATGCTGCCCCACCCCCAGGACGAACGCACGCGCCGCGCGATGCTGCTGCTGTTCTACGCCCAGAGCGGGGTGAGCCTGGTGGCGGCGGCTTTGCTGGTGCCCATGCATGTGGGCACGCAGATCGACCGGGTGGCGCTGCCGGTGCTGCTGGCCTGGGGCGCGGCATTTGCTGTGTTGATCGCGCTGCGCGCGCACTGGAAGCGCCAGGTGGCGCAGCTGCCGGAGACCGTGGACCCCGCACCGTGGGAGCGCCGCGCGGAGCTGGGGGCGCTGTTCACCGGCGGGCTGTGGGCGCTGGCGCTGGTGATGGCTTTCGACGCGCAGCAGAGCGCCAGCCGGATGTACGCCGCCATGCTGGCCTGTGTCACCTGCGTGGCCAGCATCAATGTGATGGCGCCGCAGCCGCGCGCCTTCGTGATGCTGATCGCGCCCGTTGCCGTGGCGCTGATCGCGCTGTTTCTGTCGCTGGGCAGCTGGAGCGGTGCCTACAACGCCTTGCTCGTGCTGGCCGCCGTGGCGCTGGCGATGGCCTTGACGTTGCGCCACACGCGGCTGCTGCGCGAGAGCCACGCGATGCGCTTCGAGCGCGAGGCCTTGCTGGCCGAGACCCAGGCGGCGCGCGAGGCACAGACGCGCTTCCTGGCCGCCGCCAGCCACGACCTGCGCCAGCCCGTGCATGCGCTGGGCCTGCTGGCCGCACAGGCCGCGCACGAGCTGAAGGGCCGGCGCGCGGCGCAGACGGCGGAGCAGCTGCAGAGCATGGCGCAGGCGCTGGACGGGCTGGTGGAAAGCCTGCTCGACGTGTCGCGCCTGGACGGCGGCGCCGTGCAGCCGCAGTGGCGCTCGCTGCCGCTGCAGCCCTTGTTCGAGCGCCTATCCACCGAGTACGCGGTGCTGGCCGAGGCCAAGGGCTTGCAATGGCGGCTGCGCCCGACCGCGCTGTGGGTGTGCAGCGATGCGCAGCAGCTCGAGCGCCTGCTGCGCAACCTGCTGTCCAACGCGCTCGCGCACACCGCGCACGGCGGTGTGCTGCTGGCGGCTCGGCGGCGTGCGGGCCGGGTGCAGGTCGCCGTGTGGGACACCGGCCCGGGCATTGCGCCCGAGCACCACGAGCGCATCTTTCAGGAGTTCGTGCAGCTCGCCAACCCGGGGCGAGACCGGAAGCGCGGCCACGGCCTGGGCCTGGCCATCGTGGCGCGGCTGGCGCGCTTGCTGGACCATCCCGTGGGCCTGCGCAGCCGCCTGGCCCGTGGCAGCTGCTTTGCCGTCAGCCTGGCCGAAGACGTGCCCCGCCTGCTGACCGAGCCGCACACCGTGCCGCAGGGCCAGCCGCTGCAGGGCCGCTGCGTGGCGCTGGTGGAGGACGACGAAGCCGTGCGCGAGGCCACCGTGACTCTGCTGCGCACGTGGGGCTGTGAGGTCTGGGCCGAGGCCGCGGTGGCGCCGCTGCTGGCGCGCCTGCGCGCCGCCGGTGCCCGGCCGCAGCGCCTCATCAGCGACTGGCGGCTGGCCGAAGGCGACGGGCTGAGCGCCATCGAGGCCTTGCGCGAGGTCTTCGGCGACCGGCTGCCGGCCCTGCTCATCAGCGGCGAGACCCTGCCGATGAGCGCCAAGGCCTTGCGTGCGCTGCGCGTGCAGCCGGCGCGCAAGCCGCTGCCGGCGGCGGCGCTGCGCGCCTGGCTCAGCGCGCCTTCAGAGCCCCATTCAGAACCGCATTGAGGCCAGCCGCGCCTGGCCCGCCATCGCCGCCTCGGCGCGGTTGCGCACGCGCAGGATGCGAAAGATCGTCACCAGATGACCCTTGACCGTCGGCTCGCCCATGCCCAGCTCACGCGCGATCTCCTTGTTGCTGCGGCCCTTCACCAGCTCGGCCAGCACCTCGGCCTGGCGCTGCGTGAGCGCCTCGTCCGGCAGGTCGGTGCCGCGCTGCAGCAGGAAGGGCGGCAGGTAGCAGCCGCCGGCCAGCACCAGCTCCAGCGCGCCGACCAGCACACCCACGTCGGCGCTCTTGGGCAGCCAGCCGGCGGCGCCTTCGTCGAGCGCGCGCATGGCCAGCAGGGGGTCGGTGTCGGCGGACATCAGCAGCACCGGCAGCAGCGGCCATTCCGCGCGCAGCTGTTGGAGGGCCTTCAACGGCGCAAGGCCGGGCAGGTGCACGTCGAGCACGACCAGCGTCACGTCGGGCCGGCAGGCCAGCAGCGCCTGCGCGGCGGCCAGGCTGTCGGCCTCGCTCACCTCGCAGCCCTCGCGCTGCGTGCGCAGCAGCTGCGCCATGCCGACGCGCACGACCGGGTGGTCGTCGACGATGAGGAGGTGGAATGCGTTCGATGGCGCGGTCATGGCCGGGCCATGATGCCGCCAAATTCGGGGTGGTGCCAGCTTGGCGCTGGATTCGGGGACGTGGCTGAACTGGTGAGAGGCTGAGCTCAATCCCGGTTGCACATGCGCCGGCGAGCGCCCGCCGTGACGGCGACCAGGCCGATGCCGAACAGGGCGACGGACGCTGGCTCGGGCACGCTGGAGACGGTGATGGCGCCATCCATGGACGTCGTGGCGAGCTCCGCAAAACCAGAATCGAGCAGGACGACGTTGCCGAACGACAGGCTGCTCTGCCCCCGGGGCCAGCGCCTGGAACTACAGGTGCATGATCACGCCGCCGCCCGTGACGGCCGGCCCGGTCCCGACCAAGGTGTTGGCCGTGAAGGACACCGTGCCGGCGATGTTGTCGACGGTGCCGGGCATGAGTGGGGGCATCCGTTTGGATGAGCAGCGGCCTCCTGCGGCCTGCGCCACAGCCGCCGCTGGCGAGCGTCAACTCTGGCTTTGAGACAAGATCGCCCACCATGCCCGCCCACCGAATCTTCACGACGGCCTTCGCCAAGGTCTACCCGCTCTACGTCCGCAAGGCCGAGGCCAAGGGCCGCACGCAGGCAGAGGTCGACCAAGTCATCCGTTGGCTGACCGGCTACGACGAGGCGGGCCTGCGCCGGCAGCTGGACGCTGCGGCCGACTTTGCGACGTTCTTCGCCGAGGCCCCGGCCCTGCATCCCAACACGGCCCTCATCAAAGGCGTGGTTTGCGGTGTGCGGGTGGAAGAAGTCGAAGACCCGCTGATGCAGAAGATCCGCTGGCTGGACAAGCTCGTCGACGAGCTGGCCAAGGGCAAGGCGATGGAGAAGATCCTGCGGGCTTAGCCCTTTGGCAGTTCGGCAGGTTGGGGTGAACGCAGTGAACCCCAACGATCCGGCCTCGGAGGCTCGCTGGAGTTCGCACTGCTCACCCCAACCTACGGGCATAGATCGTCAAGCAGTGACAGCAATTCGAGCGGCGCATCTTCATCGCCTAGCGCCACTGCACAGAAGTACCAGTCAACTGCTTTGACAGGATCTGGCCGAGCCACTGCCGTGCCATTGGCGTAACTGCGCGCCACTGTGACCACTGCGAATGGGTCGCCGCTAGCGAGCGCATACAACTCCAGGTGGCGCTGGGCTCGGTGATATTTCTCCTCCGGTTCGCACTTGCCCAGCAGAAGCTGCGACGCCGTATGAAGGTTCCAGTGCGCGGTTGCATCGTCGTCCTTGGCCATGCGCACAGCCGCCTCGACGACGCCGTCCGCTTCGTCGCCAGAGATGCCAGCCGCTTCTCCAAAGCGAGCGAGCCGAACCTTTGCGCCGAGGCTTCCCATCTCCGCAGCGGCACGCACGACATTGATGGCCTGTGCCTTTCGACCCGCTTCTAGGAGCTCAACAGACTCATGCCACCAGGGCTCCATTGCGCTACTTCCTGCCTGCCGCGTTGAACTTCACCGCCTCCCGGATCAACGCCTTGAACGCCGCCGCATCCACCTCATCCGCCGGCCCGAAGTCGATGGCCCGCCTGACCTTGCCCTCCAGGCTGGAGTTGAACAACCCCTTCGGATCGGCCAGCGCCGCGCCGTGCGGAAAGGTCAGCTTGACCTTGGCCTTGTAGGTCTCGCCGGTGCACAGGATGCCGTCGCGCTCCCACACGGGCACGTCCCATTTCCACGTCTCGACGACGGCGTCGTCGGTGGCGAGGATGAGTTCGCGCAGTCGTTTCAGCGTGTCGGCCCGCCAGTCGCCGAGGGCGGCGATCTTGGCGTCTATCAGTTGGGCGGGGGATTCATTGCTGGTCGTCATGGTTCAACAGGCCTCGTATTTCCAGTTCCGCGACTTGCCCTCGGCCAGCCACTCGACGGCCTGGGTGATGCGCTTGGCGCGCGTGTCCTCGCGCTTGGCCTCCAGCACCCACTCCACGTAGTCGCGCTGCTTGCTGGGCGGGAAGGCGTCGTAGTGCTGTTGTGCGGCCTTGACCTTGGCGAGTGCGGTGGCGAAGTCGGCTGGCATGTCCAGTTGGGCGCGCGGCTCGCGGTTGGGTTTTTGTGCGCGCGGTGCACCGGCCTGCAACAGCGCGGCGGCGGCCTTGATCTGCTTGCGCAACTCGGTGCGCGAAGGCAGGTCGGCCATCGTCTCGATGCGCCCGAAATCGCCCATCGCACCGGCCTTGCCCTCGGTCGCGCCTTCGCGCTCCCAGAAGCTGAAAGCGCAATGCGCCTTGAAGGCCGACATGCCGCACAGCAGCTTGTCATCGAGCATGAAATGCGGCCGGCTCCACTTGATGGTCTCGATGACATCGGGGCAGGCCGCATGCACGTCTTCGCGCAGGCGCTGCAGGATGGGCAAAGCGAACGCCGGCACGGCGGCGAGGTAGCTGTCGATGCGGGGGTCCAGGGTTGGCATGCTTACTCGTGGCTGTTGAGGTGATGCTCGATGCGCCGATCCGGGATCAGCCAGAGCGCCGCGACAAAGGCGTAGCCGGCCAGCGACAGGCCCACGTGCACGAAGGCCAGCGCGATGGCTGCGAGATAGACCACGGGCGAGAGCTTGCCTTTCCAGTCCTTGCCCAGTGCCTGTGCCAGCGCGGTGTTGTTGCCGGGGATGCAGACCAGCGCGCGCTGCAGCAGCACCCAGGCCAGCGCCGCCATGACGAGGATGCCGCCGTAGACGGCCACCGGCAGCGGTGCGAAATGGTTCTCGCCCATCCAGCCGGTGGCAAACGGCAGCAGCGACAGCCAGAACAGCAGGTGCAGGTTGGGCCATAGCACGCCGCCGTTGATCTTGTGCACCGCGTGCAGCAGATGGTGGTGGTTGTTCCAGTAGATGCCGACGTAGACGAAGCTCAGCACATAGGACAGCAGCACCGGCCAAAGGGGCTTCAGCGCTTCCCAGTCGCTGCCGTGCGGCACCTTCATTTCCAGCACCATGATGGTGATGATGATGGCGATGACGCCATCGCTGAAGGCTTCGAGTCGGGTCTTTGTCATGAGGCCAGCGGTTGTTTTCGGGCAGTCTAGACTTCCGGCCCGTTTGCACACTGCCCTTGCCGTCCGTGAGAACCCTGCTTCTGGCGCTGCTGTTCGCGCCCCTGACCGCCCTGGCCCAGTTGCCCTCGCTGACGCTGGAGCAACTGCCCCGCCCCATCATGCCGCCCGGCGAGCGCGGCCCCGTCGTACCCGCTCAGGTGGAGCGTTGGCGCCAGGAGGCCAAGGCCCTGGAGTACGGCGACGGCATGAAGCGCGACGAGGTGGCCGCCGCCAAGCTGTATTGCCGCGCCGCCCGCTACGGCGACGCCGAGGCCCAGTACAGCCTGGGCTGGATGCTGACCAATGCGCGCGGCATCCAGCGCAACGATGCCGAGGCCGCCCACATGTTCGCGGCCGCCGCCGAGCAGGGCATGGACCAGGCCCAGAACATGCTCGACCGCATGGGCGGCACGCCGCTGGGCGACCCACCGCCCTGCCTGCGCCCACCCGAGACCGACCCCCTGCCGGTTGCGCCACCGCCTGCGCGCGGCGCCAAGCCCGTGTCGTTGTGGGCCACGCTGCCGCTGCCGCAGCAGGCACCGCCGGCCATCGTCAACTACGTGAAGCTGCTGGCGCCGGAGTACCAGCTGTCGCCCGCGCTGGTGCTGGCGGTGATGGCCCAGGAGTCCAACTTCGACCCGCTGGCCGAGTCGCCCAAGAAGGCGCAGGGCCTGATGCAGCTGATGCCCGACACGGCGACGCGCTTCAACGTCATCCGGCTGCGCGACCCCTCCCAGAACATCCGCGGCGGCATGGCCTATCTGCGCTGGCTGCTGGCCTACTTTGAAGGCGACGTGATGCTGGCGCTGGCTGGCTACAACGCCGGCGAGCGCGCCGTGGACCGCTACCTGGGCGTGCCGCCCTATGCAGAGACGCGGCTGTATGTGCGCAAGATCATGGCGTCCGTGGGCGGCCAGCGCCTGCACCCCTTCGATGCCAAGGCGGCGGGCGCGTCGCCCATGCTGCTCCGCGTGAAGGCGCAGATGCAGGTCATTCAGTCGCGTTGACTTTCAGAATGCGCCGCATGATCAAGCCGCTCACTCTCGCGCTCCTTGTGTTGGCGGCCCATGCCCAGGCCAGCCCGGAGCGCCAGGCGCAAGCCCTGCTCGACGCCTTGCGCGAGGCCAACGGCGTGCCCGGCATGGGCGCAGCGGTGTGGCAGGACGGCAGGCTGCGCTGGCAGGGCAGCAGCGGCCTGCGTGATGTCGAGCAAGGCGTGCCGGTGCAGGCGGACACACGCTTTCGCCTGGCCAGCGTGTCCAAGCTCTTCGCGGCGACGGCCGCCGCCCAGTTGAAGGCCCAGGGCAAGCTCGACGTCGACCAGCCCGTCGGCGCGCTGCTGCCCGGCCTGGACCCGGCGCTCGCCGCCGTAACGCCGCGCCAGCTGGCCGCCCATCTGAGCGGACTGCCGCACTACGAAGCGCGTGACGCCACGGTCGGCGCCACCCATCACGTGACGGCCCGCGAATCGCTGGTCTATCTGAAGGGTCGGCAGCTGCAGTCGGCGCCGGGCAGCCGCTATAACTATTCAACCTGGGGCTACACGCTGCTGGCCGCTGTGGTCGAAGCCGCCGCTGGCCAGCCCTATCTCGACCTGCTGTCCGGCAAGGTCGTGCCGGGCCTGGCCATCGGGCCCGACCAGACCGGCCAGTCGCCGACCATGTCGCAAGCCTATGTGCTCAGTGCGCAGGGCCCGCAGGCGGCACCGGCCGCCGACTTCAGCTACAGCTGGGGCGGCGCCGGCATGGCCGCCAGTGCGCCCGCGCTGGCGGAATGGGGCAGCCGCGTGCTGCAGGGCCGCGTCGTCGACGCCGCGACGCGTGACTGGATGTGGCAGCCCGTGCTCGACAACGCCGGCCAGGCGGTGCGCGAGCGCAGCTTCAAGATGGCCTTTGGCTGGCGGCTGGATACCGACGCCGAAGGCCGCAAGACCATCCACCACGCCGGCACCACGCTGGGTGCGCGCAGCGTGCTGCTGTTGTGGCCTCAGGGCGAGGGCGGTGGCATCAGCGTCAGCCTGCTGTCCAACGCGATATGGACCTCGTCCATCGAACGCAGCGCCGAGCTGCTGAGCGCGCCGTTGCGCCCGCCCGTGCCGGGCTTGTCAGCACAGCCCTGCCCGCTCAAGGCCGGCCGCTTCGAGGGCGAGCTGGACGGCGCCGCACTGCAAGGCCGCGCCAGCTTCCGCCGCGACGCGGACGGCCTGTGTCGTGGCGAGCTGAGCCTGCCCGATGCACTGGCCAAGGTTGTCAACCCGGGGCCGCAGCCGGCCGCCGACAAGCTCGTCGTCATCGGCCTGCAGGGCGACCTGGCACGGGCCGCGCTGGTGACGCCCATAGGCCTGGCGGATTGGCGGGCGCAGGCGGATAGCAGCGTGCGCGTGGAGGGGCTGGCGGGGCGGCGGCTGACGCTCAGGTTGGCGGAGTAGTCAGCGCTCAGAGAACGTCCTTGCAAATTGAGCGCACCGTGCTCAATTTGCAAGCTTGACCGAGCCCGCTATTCCGGGAAATAGGCGTCGCTCAGGGCCGGATTGGCCTGCAGCAGTGCGCGGAACGCTGCCGCGACTTCCGCGTGGTGCGGACCCATCGTCAGCCTTGGGTGTGCCGCCATCAGCTCGCGTGCCGGCACGAAGCGCCACACATGCGTGGCGCCGCTCGGGTCGCCGCGGTTCGTCGGTACGCTGAGTTCGACCAGCGCCTTGAAGCGCGGATGCCGTTCCTCGAAGTTGAGCTGGCGCTGAGCCGCCTTGCGCAGCAACAGGGCGGCTCTCCAGCCGAGCTTGTCGAACGCACCGAACGTTCCCAACCGGGCCTGGCATCCGGCCGGTGAGCCGTGCATCAGCACGAGGCCGTCGACCATGACCTTGGGTGCCGGGGCCAGCAGATAGTTGGCGCATGCCGATCCGCAGACGCCGTCGACGATGACGGGGAGCTGGTGTTTGGCGATCAGGTTGGCGATGCGGATCGCTGCGCGTTCGTCGCCGCCGTAGCTGTTGACGCGCAGCGCGCTCGGCGCCGGGCCCTGGGCCAGCCGCTGTTCCAGCGCCTCGGCTACCGCAAGGTCGATCTTGCCGCGCAGCAGCCACTCGCCCTGTTTGTCGCGCCGGCTATTCGGGATGTAGGCGTTCAGCAGTTTCAGCAAAGCCGCCTTGTCGACACCGTCGGGCGCGCGCAGCGACTTGATGTCGATGCCCTGCCGCGCGGTGACCACGTCGCAGTCGTCAACGTTGAACTCCAAGGGCGTGTCGTTCAGACGGTGAAGGCCGAAAGCCGTCGCCCAGGCGACCAGTCCTGCGAACGCCCACCAGAGCTTGCGTTTGGCGGGGCTCACATGCTCCTTCGGTACTGCCCACCCACCTCGAACAGCGCACCGGTGATCTGGCCCAGCGAGCACACGCGCACAGCGTCCATCAGCACGTCGAACACGTTGCGGTTCTCGATGACGGCCTGCTGCAGCCGCGACAGCATCGCCGGCGCCTCGGCCGCGTGGCGGTCCTGGAACTCGGCCAACCGCGTCAGCTGAGACTGCTTCTCCTCGTCCGTCGAGCGCGCCAGCTCGATGTGCTCTGGCACCGTCTCGCCGTGCGGGTTGCGGAAGGTGTTGACGCCGATGATGGGGTACTCGCCCGTGTGCTTGAGCATCTCGTAGTGCATCGACTCTTCCTGGATGCGGCCACGCTGGTAGCCGGTCTCCATCGCGCCCAGCACGCCGCCGCGCTCGCTGATGCGCTCGAACTCGGTCAGCACGGCCTCTTCGACCAGCTCGGTCAGCTCGTCGATGATGAAGGCGCCCTGGCTCGGGTTCTCGTTCTTGGCCAGGCCCCACTCACGGTTGATGACGAGCTGGATGGCCATCGCGCGGCGCACGCTTTCGTCGGTGGGCGTGGTGATCGCCTCGTCGTAGGCGTTGGTGTGCAGCGAGTTGCAGTTGTCGTAGACGGCGATCAGCGCCTGCAGCGTCGTGCGGATGTCGTTGAAGGCGATCTCCTGCGCGTGCAGGCTGCGGCCTGACGTCTGCACGTGGTACTTCAGCTTCTGACTCCGCTCATTCGCGCCGTAACGGTCGCGCATGGCAATGGCCCAAATTCGGCGAGCGACGCGGCCGAGCACGGTGTATTCCGGGTCCATGCCGTTGCTGAAGAAGAAGCTCAGGTTGGGCGCGAAGTCGTCGATGTGCATGCCGCGCGCGAGGTACGCCTCAACGAAGGTGAAGCCGTTCGAGAGCGTCAGCGCGAGCTGGCTGATCGGGTTCGCACCGGCCTCGGCGATGTGATAACCAGAGATGCTCACCGAGTAGAAGTTGCGCACGTTGTGGTGCACGAAGAACTCGGCGATGTCGCCCATGACCTTCAGCGAGAACTCGGTCGAGAAGATGCAGGTGTTCTGGCCCTGGTCTTCCTTCAGGATGTCGGCCTGCACGGTGCCGCGCACATTGGCCAGCACCCAGTCCTTGATCTTGGCGGCTTCGTCGGCCGTCGGCTCGCGGCCGTTGTCGGTGCGGAACTTGGCCAGGTTCTGGTCGATGGCCGTGTTCATGAACATGGCCAGGATGGACGGCGCGGGGCCGTTGATCGTCATCGACACGCTGGTGCTCGGGTTGCACAGGTCGAAGCCGTCGTACAAGACCTTCATGTCGTCCAGCGTCGCGATGCTCACGCCGGAGTTGCCGACCTTGCCGTAGATGTCTGGCCGCGGCGCGGGGTCGGCGCCGTAGAGCGTGACCGAGTCGAAGGCGGTGGACAGGCGCTTGGCGGGCAGGCCTTCGCTGACCAGCTTGAAGCGGCGGTTGGTGCGGAAGGCGTCGCCTTCGCCGGCGAACATGCGGGTCGGGTCCTCGCCCTCGCGCTTGAACGCGAACACGCCGGCCGCGTAGGGGAAGCTGCCGGGCACGTTCTCCAGCATCAGCCACTTCAGCAGCTCGCCATGGCATTCGTAGGCGGGCAGCACGACCTTGCGGATCTTGGTGCCCGAGAGGCTCTTGGTGACCAGCGCCGTGCGGATCTCCTTGTCGCGGATCTTCACGACGTACTCGTCACCGGCGTAGGCCCGGACCATGTCGGGCCATTGCGTGAGCAGCTGGCGCGCGTCGCCGTCGAGGCGTGTGCGGCGCTGCTCGGCGAGGTCGCCCAAGGCGGCACGTGCACCTTGCTTGTCGGGGTTGGCCGCCTCCAGCATCGCGCGGCTGGCCTCCAGCTGCTGGATCTCACGGGCCAGCGCGGCCTGCCGGCGCGCGCGGGCCTTGTAGCTGCGAACGGTGTCGCTGATGTCGGCCAGATAGCGCACGCGCGCTGCGGGCACGATGGGCGTCTGGTGGGTGCTGTGGCGGGTGTTCACCGCTGGCAGTCGCCCCGCGCCGAGGCCGAGGCGAGCCTTCAGCGCCTGGTAGAGCGCCGTCACGCCGTCGTCGTTGAAGCGGCTGGCCATGGTACCGAACACCGGCATCGCCTCCGGCGACTGGCCCCAGGCCTCGCGGTTGCGCTGCACCTGCTTGCTCACGTCGCGCAGCGCGTCCAGCGAACCCTTGCGGTCGAACTTGTTGATGGCGACGAACTCGGCGAAGTCCAGCATGTCGATCTTCTCGAGCTGGCTTGCGGCGCCGAACTCGGGCGTCATCACGTACATGGGCACGTCCACCAGCGGCACGATGGCCGCGTCGCCCTGGCCGATGCCCGAGGTCTCGACGATGACGAGGTCGAAGCCGGCGACCTTGGCGGCGGCGATGACATCGGGCAGGGCGGGGGAGATCTCGGAGCCGAAGTCGCGTGTGGCCAAGGACCGCATGAAGACGCGCTGACCCTGCGACCAGGGGCCGATCGCGTTCATGCGGATGCGGTCGCCCAGCAGCGCGCCACCACTCTTGCGGCGCGAGGGGTCGATGGAGATCAGCGCCACACGCAGGGCGTCGCCCTGGTCCAGGCGCAGGCGGCGGATCAGCTCGTCCGTCAGGCTGGACTTGCCGGCGCCGCCGGTGCCGGTGATGCCCAGCACGGGCGTCTTGATCTCTTTCGCTTGCGAACGCAGCGCATCGACGATTGATCCCTCTGCCCTGCCGTTCTCCAGCGCCGTCAGCAACTGGGCCAGCGACCGCCAGGCGGCTTCCGAGTGGCCGGTGATCGCCGACAGGTTCTCGGGCGCGTAGACGCTGAAGTCCTGATCGGCCTTCATGACCATCTCGCCGATCATTCCCTGGAGCCCCATGCGCTGGCCGTCCTCGGGGCTGAAGATGCGCACGCCATGCTCGGCCAGCTCGCGGATCTCGGCCGGCACGATGACGCCGCCGCCACCGCCAAACACCTGGATGCGCTCGCCGCCGCGTTCCTTCAGCAGCTGCACCATGTACTTGAAGTACTCGACGTGGCCGCCCTGGTAGGAGGAGATGGCGATGCCCTGCGCATCCTCCTGCAGCGCCGCGGTGACGACCTCGTCCACTGAGCGGTTGTGCCCCAGGTGGATGACTTCCGCGCCCATGCCCTGCAGGATGCGCCGCATGATGTTGATGGCGGCGTCATGCCCGTCGAACAGGCTGGCGGCAGTGACGAAACGGACCTTGTGGGTCGGGCGGTACTCGGCCAGCGCCTTGTGGTCGGCGGCGAGATCGGTCATGGCTTGTCTCCTTGATCGGAGACGGATTCTAGGTCGTCGGTTGACGTTAACGTCAATTGGCCGCTCCGCCCGCCGCCGCGATGATGCGCAATTCGCCGCACCCGGCGTTCCACACCCACGACGCATGAGCACCTCATCGCCCACCACGCCCGACCTGGGCACCGAACTGACCTGGCGCGGCGTCGTGCTGGGCATCCTCATCACGCTGGTCTTCACGGCCGCCAACGTCTACTTCGGCTTGAAGGCCGGCCTGACGTTCGCCACGTCCATCCCGGCTGCCGTCATCGCCATGGCCTTGCTGCGCAAGGCCAAGGGCAACTCCATCGGCGAGACCAACATCGTGCAGACCATCGCGTCGTCCGCCGGCACGCTGTCGTCCATCATCTTCGTGCTGCCGGGCCTGGTCATGATCGGCTGGTGGACGGGCTTCCCCTACTGGATGTCGACGTCGCTGTGCGCGCTGGGTGGCGTGCTCGGCGTCATGTATTCCATCCCGCTGCGCCGCGCGCTGGTGACGAACTCGCCGCTGCCCTACCCCGAGGGCGTGGCCTGTGCCGAGGTGCTCAAGGTCGGCCATGCCAGTGACGGCGGCGAGACCAGTCGCCAGGGCCTGGCCGCCATCGTCATCGGCAGCGTCGTGTCGGCCGGCTTCAGCATCGTCGTCGCGACGCAGCTGTTCGCGGCCAACCTGGCGCAGTATTTCCGCCTGCCCGGCGAGCGCGGGGGCACGACGGGCTACGACCTCAACTTCAGCTTCGCGCTGCTGGCCGTGGGCCACCTCGTGGGCCTGTGGGTGGGCATCGCCATCCTCGTCGGCGCCTGCATCGGCTGGCTGGGCGGCGTGCCGTTCCTGACGCAAGGCGTTGATGGTGCGGCCGAGGCGGTCGCGTTGTTTGCCTGGAGCAAGAAGGTGCGTTTCATCGGCGCTGGCTGTATCGCCGTCGCGGCGATCTGGACGCTGGTGAAGCTCGCCAAGCCCGTCGTCGCCGGCCTGCACTCGGCGGCCAAGTCGGCGCGCGTGCGCAAGGCCGGCAACGCCGACACGCTGCCGCGCAACGAGCAGGACATTCCCATCGGCACGGTGGGCCTCATCACGCTGGCCTGCATGCTGCCCATCGGCTTCATGCTGTCGCAGTTCGCCAGCTCGGCGGGCCTGGGTGACCAACTCGGCCTGCTCGTCGTCGGCGGAGTCGTCTACGTCGTGCTGATGAGCTTCTTCGTCGCCGCCGTTTGCGGTTACATGGCCGGGCTGATCGGCTCGTCCAACAGCCCGTTGTCCGGCGTGGGCATCCTCGTCGTCATCGGCGTGGCGCTGCTGCTGGCGCTGGTCGTCAAGCCGCTGCTGCCGCCGTCCGCCGGCCAGGCGCTTGTGGCTTACGCGCTGTTCGTCACGGCCGTCGTGTTCGCCGTCGCGACGATTTCCAACGACAACCTGCAGGACCTCAAGACCGGCCAGTTGGTCGATGCCACGCCCTGGCGTCAGCAGGTCGCCCTCATCGTCGGCGTCGTTGCGGGCGCGGTCGTCATCCCGCCGGTGCTTGACTTGCTCAACCAGGCCTACGGCTTTGCCGGCGTGCCCGGCGCGAACCCCAAGACGGCACTCGCCGCGCCGCAGGCCGCGTTGATCTCGGCGCTGGCCAAGGGCGTCATCCAGGGTGACCTGGCCTGGAACCTGATCGGCATTGGCGCCGGCATCGGCGTGGCCTGCATCGTCGTCGACGAGCTGCTCAAGCGCGGCAGCGGCGGCAAGGCCCACCTCGCGCCGCTGGCCGTGGGCCTGGGCATCTACCTGCCGCTGAACAGCACGCTGACCATCGTCGTCGGCGCGGTGGCCGGCTGGCTGTTCGAGCGCGCCGCCGCACGCAAGCGCGACCCCGAGGCCACCCGGAAACTCGGCGTGCTGATGGCCTCCGGCCTCATCGTCGGCGAGAGCCTGCTGGGCGTTGTCCTCGCGGCCGTCGTCGTGTTCTCGGGCCAGGGCGCGCCGCTGGCCCTGGTGGGCGACAGCTTTGTCACCGCCGGCCAGGTGCTGGGCTTGCTGGCCTTTGCCGGCATTGGCTTCGGGCTGTACCGCTGGTTGTTGAAGCGCGTGTGACCGGACGCTAGTTGGCGGCGCCGAATTTCAAGGGCGCTTCGGCGCTGGATGCGGGCTCTCCGGATGGAGCACGCAGCGTCAGCGAAGCCGGCATGCTCTCCCCGTTGCGCAGGATTCGGAACAAGTAGGGTGTGATGTCGCCTTCGGGCTTCGTGACGTTGGTGGCGACGCAGTTGCGGGCCTCGGTGGGATGCACCAGCGGCAGGTGGTAGTTGCTGGACATGCAGCCCAGCAGTCGGTCGCCCGGCTGCAAGGTGCTGTGGCTGTAGTGCGTGCGCTCGCCCACGTCGGCGACTACCAGCGCGCCGTCGCGTCGAGCGAACGTGACGTGGCCGATCTGGACCGTCTCCTCCGGTGCCGGGCGCCGCGCCTGCGGTGGCTGTTGCGGGGCGGCCGTGCCGGCGACGTTTTCCTCCGATGCGCGTTCGCGCGGCAGGGGCTGTTCATCTGCTGCGCCTGCCCTCGCCGTGCTGAGGGAGTCCGGCGCCGTCAGCGAAGCCGTCAGCTCTTGACCCTTGCGCAGCACGCGAAACGTGTAGGTGATGGTGCCGGCCTTCGGGTCCCTGGTCTTCTCCGTGCCGCAGCGTGTCGTTGCGAGGAGGAAGACGAGTGGGATGCGTTTGTCGAGGTCCGCGCAGTCCTGTAGTCGATCGCCAGGCCGGAGTGAGGAGGTGCCGCGGCGGCTGCGTTCGTCCACGTCGTCCACGATCAGCTGGCCATCGCGCCGATTGAAGGTCACGTTGCCGATGAAGGCGAGTTGAAGGCCTCCTCTCGCGTCCTCGTGCGGTGATGGGTCGTACGACTTCCGCGGCAACGTCGTGCCGAAGCCGTAGGGATCGTCCACCGATGCGCTTTGCGGTGGCCAGGTGCTGATCGGCGGGCCGCTCGGTACGCTGGCCTGCGGGCGGCCCAGATCGGGTGGCGGTCGGTAGGAGGGTGTCTGGGTGCTGAACAACTTGCCCAGCATGATCACCGCGCACAGCACGAAGAACCACGGCGTCAGCGCCGGGCCGGGCTTCCAGCCGCGTTGCAGCGCCGGCAGCGGCTCTGCTTGCGCGGTCGGCGCGGGAGGCTCCTCAGGCAGATGCTGGAACCATGTGTTGATGTTGGACTGCGACGTGACGAGGCGCAGCCAGTTCGGGTAACGCTGCACCAGCATCTGCACGAGTGGCAGGTCTTCCCGGAGCAGCGTTGGCGTCGGTGGTGTGTCGCTGCGCAGCCGCCGGATGACGTGTCGCAGCCGGTCAAACTGCTCATGGGTTTGCTGGAAAAAGATCAGCTTCTCGTTGATCGCTGCATCCAGCGCCGCGCCGAGCTGGCCGAAGACACGCAGATGGGCGCGGTCCTTCTCCCAGCTGAACACCTCGCAGGCCGGGCCGAACAGGAACTCGTGCCCCGGCTGCCAGCCGTCCATGATCAGGTGAGCCACCTGAAGCTCGAACAGCGTGCGGGCCTCGAGGTTGAGCAGCCGGTCGTCGGCGAGGGCGTCCTGTAGCGCGGCCGAGGCCTCGGCCTCCTCCTTGAACCCGGTCGAGACGCGGCCGGCGAAGGTCTGGAACACGGCCTTGGCAAGCTCGCCGCTGTCCGTTGGCAAGAAGCCCGCGGGCTCGGGCGGCTTCGGCTGCTCGCGCGGCGTTTCGGCGACGACGGGGGCTTCAGGCTGCGCATCAGCTTGTGCCGCTGCCTCCGCTTCGCGCCGGGAGGCAACATGCAGTGCCAGTTCATAGGCCTCGCGCAGCGCCTGGAACTCTCGCGGCTGGGTCTCCTGGTCGATGCGCTTGAGCTGTTGGGCGTAAGCACGCCGTACGCTGCGCGCGTCCGCATCCGAGCGCAGCCCCAGCCGAGCCAGCGCGTCGTCGACCGCCGCGTTCACGTCGGCTCCCGGTCCAGCGCGCTGTGCCGCTCCAGCGCATCCAGCAGCTCGCTCAAGGCGCGCCGGGCGGGCACGATGGCGCGCGGGTCCTGGCCGGCCAATGTGCGCTCGAAGCCCAGCACCTGCAGTCCCAGGTGTTCGCGCTCCATGCCGCGCAGCTGCTCGTAAAGGCGCTCGGCGCGGGCCGTCACCGTGCGGTTCTCGATCTGGTCGCGTGGGTGGATCTTCAGCTCGGCCATGGCGCGCAGCAGCTCGGCGATCTGGCTCTCGGTCAGCAGGCCCGGGTTGCCTTCGATCAGCAGGCTGGTGGTCTCCTGCGTCTTCAGCACGGTGGCGTCCACCTGCAGCAGCCCGTTCACGTCGTAGGTGAAGCGCACGTCGACGGCGCAATCGTGAACCGCCGCATTCGGCAGCGGCACGGTCAGGCTGCCCAGGTGGATGTTGTCGCGCACCATGCGCGATTCACCCTGGTAGATCTGCAAGTCCAGCTGCTGCTGGCCGGCGGCCATCGGCACGTACTGCTTCACCCGGCTGATGGGCACCGTGCTGTTGCGCTCGATGATGGGGTCGAAGTGGCCTTGCGACACCGCGCGCTGGTCCAGCCGGATGCTGACCTCCACGCCCAGCGAATAGGGCGCCACGTCGGTCATGACGATCTCGTTCAGCGCGGCGTCCCGGGCCTTGAGCCCGGCCTGCACGGCCGCGCCCATGGCCACCACCTGGTCGGGGTCCAGCTCGGTCGACGGGAAGCGGCCGAACATCATCGTTACCAGTCGCCGCACCAGCGGCATGCGGGTGGCGCCGCCGGCCAGCACGATGCTGTCCAGGTCGCTGCTGCGCAGGCCTGCGTCGCGCAGCGCGCGCTCCACGGGCAGGCGCAGGCGCTTGAACAGCGGCGCGCAGGTCTGCTCCAGCAGCGCCTCGTCGACGGCCAGTGTGTGTTCCACGTCGCCGTGGCGGACCTTGATGGTGGCCGATGCCTGCAGGCTGAGCAGGCGCTTGGCGGCTTCGGTCTCGGCGCGCAGCCGCGCCATGAAGACCTCGTGCTTGCGCAGCGACGCCGGCAGCTGCAGGCGTTCGAAGAAGGTCTCGATGAGGCTGTTGACGAAGTCCTCGCCGCCCAGGAAGTTGTCGCCGGCCGAGGCGCGCACCTCCATGACGCTGTCAAACAGCTCCAGCACCGACACGTCGAAAGTGCCGCCGCCCAGGTCGAAGACGAGAAAGCGTGATTCGGCCTCGCGCTGATGCAGGCCGTAGGCCAGCGCGGCGGCGGTGGGCTCGTTCAGCAGCCGCTCGACCTTGAGCCCGGCGATCTGCCCGGCGGCGCGCGTGGCCTTGCGCTGCGCGTCGGAGAAATAGGCCGGCACCGTGATGACGGCTTCGGTGACCGGCTCGCCGAGAAAGGCCTCGGCATCGGCCTTCAGCACCTTCAGGATCAGCGCCGACAGCTCCTCCGGCCGGAACTCCCGCTTGCCCATGCGCGTGAGCCGGCTGCTGCCCATGTGGCGCTTGAAGAGGGCGGCGGAGCGCTCGGGGTGGCTTTGCAGCCGCTCCACCGCCGGGCGGCCGACGAGCACGGAGCCGTCTTCGTCGAGGCTGACGCAGGACGGCGTCAACACCTCGCCCAGCGCATTCGGTATCAACTGGGCCTGGCCGTCGCGCCAGACGGAGACCAGGCTGTTCGTGGTTCCAAGATCAATGCCGACGATCAATGAGGCCTCCCCGCCCACTTTTTTGTGGCGGGGATGCTAATGCGGTCGGCGCCGTTCCTGCGTCCGCGTGATCCCGCGAGCGCGGGGAAGTTCAGTCGTCCGAGCCCATGAAGCCGAACAGATGCAGCAGGCTCGTGAACAGGTTGAAGATGGACACGAACAGGCTGACGGTGGCCAGCACGTAGTTGGTCTCGCCGCCGTCCACGATCTGCTTGGTCTCGAACAGGATCAGGCCGGCCGACAGCAGGGCGACGACAGCGGAGACGGTCAGCGCCAATGCCGGGATCTGGAAGAAGATCGCGGCCAGGCCGGCGAGCAGCGCGACGATCATGCCGGCGAACAGGAAGCCGCCCATCCACGACAGGTCACGCTTGGTGGTCGTGGCATAGGCCGACAGCGCCAGGAACACGGCACCGGTGGCGCCCAGGGCCAGCATGACGGCCATGCCACCCGAAGGCAGCGACAGCGTGCGGGTCAGCAAGGGGCCGAGCGTCCAGCCCATGAAGCCGGTCAGTGCGAACACCAGGCCGACGGCCATGCCGCTGTTCTTCAGCTTGTGGATGCCGAACAGCAGGCCGAAATAGGCCACCAACGTGATGATGATGCCCGGCGCGGGCAGGCTGAAGGCGACGGCCGCCCAGGCGACGGCGGCGCTGAACAGCAGCGTCATCGACAGCAGCGCGTAGGTGTTGCGCAGCACGCGGTGGGTGGTGCTGCGGTCGAGCGTGGTGCCATACGACGTAGCAGGCACGGCAATGGCGGTTTGGCGGGTTTGCATGGCAGACCTCCGGTTAGAAAAAACGAGCTGAGCGTAAGCAGGCTGAACATCAAATAAAAGCAGAGAATCAAGAAGCCTTTCTTCTGAATAACTTGTTGAGTTGCCGACATGAGCATGAGCTTCAGCTACCGCCATCTCTACTACTTCTGGGCTGTGGCCAAGGAGGGCGGGCTGACGCGCGCGGCCGAGCGGCTGGGGCTGTCGGTGCAGACGGTGTCGACCCAGGTGCGCGAACTGGAGCAGTCGCTGGGCGCGTCGCTGCTGAAACCGGCGGGCCGGGGCCTGACGCTGACGGAGGCGGGCCAGGCCGCGCTGGAAGTCGCCGAGCAGATCTTTTCACTGGGCGAGGTGCTGCCCGAGCGCGTGCGCGACGCCGCCACCGCCCCTGCCGTGCGCCTGGCCGTGGGCATTTCAGACGGCCTGCCCAAGCTGGTCGTGCAGAGCCTGCTGCAGCCCATCATCGACACGCCCCATCTGCGCCTGCTTTGCCACGAGGATGAGTTCGACGACCTGCTGGGCGACCTGGCCCTGCACCGGCTGGACGTCGTGCTGGCCGACCGACCCGCGCCGCCCAACCCCAACCTGCGCGTCTACAGCCATGCGCTGGGCAGCTCGCCGATGGCCTGGTTCGCGCACCCGCGCTGGGCGGCGGCGGCGCGGCGGGACTTCCCCGCGTCGCTGGCCGACGTGCCGCTGTTGCTGCCCACGGACCACGCCGCCGTGCGCCCGCGGCTGAACCAATGGCTGGAGCGCCATGGCGTGCGCGCCAAGGTGGCCGGCGAGTTCGAGGACAGCGCGCTGCTGGCCACCTTCGGCGCGGCCGGCATGGGCGTGTTCCCGGCAGCGACGTTGATGAGCGACAAACTGGTGCAGCGTGACGGCTTGGTGCGCGTGGGCGACTGCGTCGGCGTGGAGGAGGCCTTCTACGCCGTCGGCACGGACAAGAAGATCGCCCACCCGTTGGTGCGCCGGCTGCTGCCGCAGCCATCGGACGCCTCTGACTGAGTTGCTACAGTTGACGTTTACGTCAATCAAAGCGCCCAGCGGGCCTGGCACAACCGGGTGCTGAATGGGCGGCATAGGAGACTCACCCATGAATCTGCCCGGCCTCAACTTCCAGCTCGGCGAAGACATCGACGCGCTGCGCGACGCGGTGCGCGCCTTTGCCGATGAAGAGATCGCCCCCCGCGCGGCCGAGATCGACAAGAGCGACCAGTTCCCCATGGACCTGTGGCGCAAGATGGGCGAGCTGGGCGTGCTGGGCATCACCGTGCCCGAGCAGTACGGCGGCGCGGACATGGGCTATCTGGCGCACATGATCGCGATGGAGGAGATCAGCCGCGCCAGCGCGTCGGTGGGCCTGAGCTATGGCGCGCACAGCAACCTGTGCGTGAACCAGATCAAGCGCAACGGCAACGACGCGCAAAAAGAAAAGTACTTGCCGCGGCTCATCAGCGGCGAGCACGTCGGCGCGCTGGCGATGAGCGAGCCGGGCGCGGGGTCCGACGTGCTGTCGATGAAGCTGCGCGCCGAGGACAAGGGCGGCTATTACGTCCTCAACGGCACGAAGATGTGGATCACCAACGGCCCCGACGCCGACACGCTGGTCGTCTACGCCAAGAGCGAACCCGAACTGGGTGCGCGCGGCGTGACGGCCTTCCTCATCGAGAAGAGCATGCGTGGCTTCAGCGTCGCGCAGAAGCTCGACAAGCTGGGCATGCGCGGCTCGCACACGGGCGAGTTGGTGTTCAACAACGTCGAAGTGCCGGCCGAGAACGTGCTGGGCGGGGTCAACAACGGCGCACGGGTGCTGATGTCCGGCCTGGACTACGAGCGCGCCGTGCTGACCGGCGGGCCGCTGGGCATCATGCAGAGCGTCATGGACAACGTCGTGCCCTACATCCACGACCGCAAGCAGTTCGGCCAGAGCATCGGCGAGTTCCAGCTCATCCAGGGCAAGGTGGCCGACATGTACACCGTGCTGCAGGCCGCGCGCAGCTTTGCCTACACGGTGGCCAAGAACCTCGACCTGCTCGGCGCCGAGCATGTGCGCCAGGTGCGCAAGGACTGCGCCTCGGTCATCTTGTGGACGGCCGAGAAGGCCACCTGGATGGCCGGCGAAGGCGTGCAGATCTTCGGTGGCAACGGCTACATCAACGAGTACCCGATGGGCCGGCTGTGGCGTGACGCGAAGCTCTACGAAATCGGCGCGGGCACGAGCGAGATCCGCAGGATGCTGATCGGCCGGGAGCTGTTTGCAGAGACGATGTAACTGCTGGCTGAGACAATCCCGGCATGACGACCGAGACCAACCACGAACTGCAGGATCTGCTCGACAACAACAAGCGCTGGGCCGCCGACACCGAGGCGCGTGAACCGGGCTTCTTCTCGCGGCTGCTGAAGCAGCAGGTGCCGCAATACCTGTGGATAGGCTGCGCCGACAGCCGCGTGCCGGCCAACGAGCTGGTCGACCTGCTGCCGGGCGAGCTGTTCGTGCACCGCAACGTCGCCAACGTCGTCGTGCACTCGGACCTGAACTGCCTGTCGGTCATGCAGTTCGCGGTGGACCAGCTCAAGGTGCGCCACATCATCGTCGTCGGCCACAGCAACTGCGGCGGCGTGCGCGCAGCGCTGTACGACATTCGCACCGGTCTGGCCGACAACTGGATCCGCCATGTGCAGGACGTGCGCAACGACCACCTCGCCTGGCTGGACAGCCTGCCCGAGGCCCGACGCGTTGACGCGCTGTGCGAGCTGAACGTGCTGGAGCAGGCGCGCAATGCCTGCCAGACGACGGTGGTGCAGGACGCCTGGCAGCGTGGCCAGGAGATCGTCGTGCATGGCTGGGTCTACGGCCTGCACAACGGCCTGCTGGAAGACCTGCAGCTGACGGCGGGCACGGCCGAGGACGTCGAGCCCGCCTACCGCCTGGCGCTTGCGCGCGTCAAGGCGCGCTACGCCACGGCGGCTTGAGGACTGGCCGATAGCTTCAGGCGCGATCAGTCGTTCGCGTACTCAAACGCGAAAGGCTGCTCGATGACATGGTCGCCAGGGCAGTCGTAGGCGCGTATGGCGCGCTCGATGTTGGCGACGAACTGCGCATGCAAGGCCTCGTAGACCGGGCCTGTCGCGGTCACGTCGACCCGGGTTACCGCACCCGCGTGGATGATGACGAAGGCCCGGTACTGCAGCCGGCCCGGCCATGCGAGCTTGGGCACCTCAGGGGGTAGCTTCTTGCGGCAGATTTCGGCGGGCGCGGTGTAGCGGTTCGCCGAGAGCAGCTTCTGGGGCGACGCATAGGGTGGTGTCAGCTTCACGCGCAGTGCCATTGACGCCGGCGCGGGCGAGCCGTCGGCGTTCAGGAAGCTGCCCGACATCGTCGGCGAACCCACCGCGAACGGGCCCTTGTAGCTGGGCCCTCCCGGCTGCTGGATCTGCCCTTGCCCGGACGGGAAGCCGTGCTCGAACCGGCCCGTGTAGCGGCTGCCGTCCACGAACCGGTAGTCGCCCTGGCCGTGCAGATCGCCGTCGTCAAAGCTGCCTTCGTAGACGCCGCCGCCGGCCCAGGTGTAGCGCCCCTGGCCGGATGGCTGGCCGAGGCTGAACGGGCCAACGTAGCGGTCGCCATTGCCGAACTGCACTTCGCCCTGGCCCTGCGGCCGCGCCGCCTTGCACTGGCCTTGGTAGTGGTGGCCGTCGGGCCAGGCGATGGAGCAGGCGCCCTCCGCGCGGCCGGCGACGAAGTCGCCCCGGTAGACCGTGCCGCGCGGGAAGGTCAGCAGCCCGGGACCGTCGTATCGGCCGTCCACGAAGCGACCGTCGTAGCGCTGGCCGTAGGGTGTCGTCAGCACGCCCTGGCCGGCCAGGCGGCCGGCCTTCACCTCGCCGTCGTAGGTGGAGATCGTGACGCCATCGACGGAAGTCTGCTTGCGGCCCGTGCCTTCGGCAAAGCCGTCGCGGCAGGCGCCGCTCCACGTCACCGACTGCAGCGGCCAGGGGCGTGGGTTCTCCAGCTTGCAGCCCTGCGCATCGGCTATCCATTCGACATCGGCGCGGCTGGCCAGAGGGGCCAACAGCGACAGCGCGCACAGCGCCTTGAACAAAGTCCGGTTCATGGGCTTGTGCCGCTGGACGATCAGTGTCAATTCGAGCTCCGCCCTTGTTTTCGCGGGGCGCGAGCCTAGCAGAGCAGCTGCGGCAACAGGACGGTTACAGCGCGGCTCCGTCTGACAGACGCGGGGCCTTGCGGCCACCAGCATTGGCGCAGCCCACGACTCAGGAGACGCCCGCATGATTTTCGACGCCATTCGCGAAAGCCACGACCTGCAACGCGACCTGTGCCGCAAGCTCACCGCGTCACGCGGGGACATGTCTGCTCGTCAGCTGCTGTTCCTGCAGCTGAAGGTTGAACTGATGGCGCATGCGGCGGCCGAGGAGCGCTTTCTGTACATCCCCTTGCTGATGGAAGACGGCGGTCTGGACGCCTCGCGGCATGCGCTGCACGAGCATCACCAGGTGGATGAGTTGCTCGAAGACCTGTCGGTGCGCAACAAGCAGCAGGACGGCTGGATCGCGACCGCAAAGCAGCTCAGCTTCAAGGTGCGCCACCACCTGAAGGAAGAGGAATCCAAGTTCTTCCACGTCGCTGGCCGCCTGCTGTCAGACACGAAAAAGGACCAGCTCGCCGGCAAGTACAAGCGCGAGATCGTGCGCATGCGCAAGCATTACGCCGCCGAGTACCAGACCGTGTCCGTGTCTGCGGCGACCGGCCTGGTCAAGCCCGCCAAGCCGGCCGCCGACAAGCCGGCGACGCGTGGCAATGCCAGTGCCGGCGCTCAGCTGCGCGGCATGAGCAAGCCGCGGCGCACGGGCTGAAGCGAGGCGGGTTTCAGCGGCCGGCGTCGGACGCCGCTGCGGCTGGCGGGATGTCGAACGAGAAGGTCTTCTCGAAGACATGGTCGCCCGGCTGGCAGCGTGAGGTTTGTAGCGCCTCGCTGACGGCCTGGACGATGCTGCGCTGGGCGCGCCGCTCGACACCCCGGGTGAGGGCCGAAATCTCGACCGCAACGACCCTGCCGTCTTTCACCGTCGCCTTGGCGCGGTAGGTGGCCTGGCCGCTCCAGTCGACGACCGGGATCTTCGGGGCCTGCACGCGGCAGACCTCGTCCGAACTCGCAGGCTGCTGCGCCAGCGCAGGTCCCGCAAGCAGCAGGGCGCTGATGGTGGCCAGCGCGCGCATAGTCGTTGTCATCTTGGAATCTCCCTGTGAATGGCCGTCTGCGGCGAGCGCAGCCGCGCGCAATATAGCGGCGCGGTCACAGGGCGAGCGCTTCAACCCTGGGTCGGCCGGAACACCCGCACGCGGTGGCCGTCGGGGTCGGCCGTCACGGCCGTGTAGCCGAAGTCCAGCGCCGTCGGCGCCTGCAACACGGGCCAGCCGGCGGCCTGCCAGGCGGTGCAGGCGGCCTCCACCTCGGCATCGCTGCCGACGGTGATGCCGATCTCCGCACCACCGCCGCGCAGGCTGCTCACGGGCTGCGCGTCGTGTGCGGCCCAGAGGCCCAGCATGGTCTTGTCGTTGAGCATGAACATCGCGAAGTTGGGGCTCTGCTCGACGGCCTCGCGGCCCAGCAGCGAGCGGTAGAAGAGGGCGCTCTCGGCGGGGCTGTTGACGTAGAGGATGAGGCAGTCGGGTTGCATGGCGGGCTTTCGTTGAGTGAGAGCGGTCATGCTCGGTGCCGGCGCTGACGGGACGTGTCAGCAGCCGAGGGTCGAGGCCCAGCGGTAGTTTTCACGTCGGCGCCGGTGATCCCTGGCGGGGTGGGCTTTGCGTCTTTGTTGATGAGCCTGGCATGTCGTCGGGCTTCAACTCACCGGAGCCCATCATGGCCGCATTGCCCGTCACCATCGCCCTGAAGAAGATCAAGTGCCGCATCGAGACCGACGAGGTCGGTTCGGACGAGCCCTATGTGCTCGTCACCGCGGTGGACCTGTCCAACCCGCTGCTGCCCAACGCCGAGGTCACGCGCTACGGCCCGTGGGGCGGCGTGGACGCAGGCGACACCTGCACCACGCACCCATTGCAGCCGGGCATCAACCCCAGCGACATGCCCCTCTTCGTCTGGCGCGTGAACGCCTGGGGTCCATCGGGCCAGGCCAAGGCCATTGCCAACCCGGCCAACGCCATCCTGCTCGTGTCGATGATGGAGCACGACGACGGCAAGCCCGCCACCGCACGCGAGCTGGTCAAGGCCGCCGTCGTGGGCGCGCTGGCGGCGTCCGCCGGCATGACGCGGGCTCAGCGCGTCGACAAGCTGAAGGCCGACATCAACGGCGCGCTGGGCATCCCGACGGGCTTCCCCAACTTCGACGACCGTGTGGGCTCGACCAGGGAGGTGCCGCTCAGCGCCAACCTGCTCAACGTGGCGGCCGGCCCCAAGACCAAGACGATCACCATCGTCGGCGACGGCGGCAAGTACGACGTCACCTTCGTCGTCACGAAGGGCTGAATAGAAGCCCCTCGCCCAGTCGCGCTTCGCTGAACGCGAGCGCACCTGGTCGGTCCCCCGAGGGGACGGCGATGCTTGCGGCATTGGGCCGCAAGCACATCGCCAGCGCGGGCCGGCTTGGGAGCGGCCCGGCGCTCGGCCCGAATGCCGCCTATTTAGTGATCACCTGCTCTGCCGGGCAGACCTTGGTGGGGTCCGGGCACTTGGGCTTCTTGGGGCCGATCTGCTGGCCGCTGGTGCCCTTGTTGCTGCCAACCCCGCCGCCCGAGCCACCGGCGTTCGGCGCGGCGCCGGTGTTGGTGCCACCCGCCGTGGTGGCACTGGCGGCGGCGCTGGGCTGGGCTTTCTTGGCCGGGGTTGCGCCGGTGGCTTGTGGCGCGGGGTCGGCCGCCTGGGCGGCGGTGGCCGCGAGCAGCAGGCTCAGCGGCAGGGCAATGAAGCGACGCATGGGAGAGTCCTTTCAGTAGCGCAGCAGCGCGAGGAGGGCCGCCCGAGACGGGCGTGCGGAAGAGGACAACGAAAGCAGTTCGGTGCGGATCCGGCCCGCATCGGCACGAGTGTCCAGCGCCTGGGCGTAACGCGCCAGTGCGGCCTGGGCGCGCACCTGGGCTGCGGGCTCGATGACCCAGCCGGCCAACGCGGCCAGGGCCTGCACGCGCAGGCGGTCCGGGTGTTCCGGCGGCAGACCCACGTCGGCCGCCGCTACGGCCGCGATCAGCCGCTGGCGCGCCGGCTCCGCATGGCCGAGTTCAAGGTGGGCCATGCCAAGCAACGCCAGGCCCAGCCAGCGGTCCGCCGGGTCCGCCGCGCCGCTGGCCTCGGCCGCGTCCAGCCAGGTCAGCGCCTGCTGCGGCCGGCTGCGGCGCAGTTCCATCTCGCCCAGCAGCAGCTGCGCGCGCCAGGCCGAGGTGGAGCCCTTGGTCGGCGAGAAATAGGCCTGGGCCGCGCGCAGGCGTGCCTCGGCCTGCGGCAGCTCACCCGAGCGCAGTTCCAGCCGCGCCAGGATGAGGCCGAGCAGCGGCCGCGTGTCGGGGTCGGCGGCGGCCTGCGCGTCGGCCAGGGCGCGCCGGGCCTGGGCCAGCGCGGCCTCGGGCTGGCCATGGTGAAACAGCGCCTGCGCCCACCAGGCCCGCGCGTAGAGCGTCTGCGTGTGGGTCGCACCCAGCACGCGCTCCAGCTCGGCCACGGCCTTGCGCAGCAGGGCCTCGGCCTGGGCGTAGCGGCCCAGCTCCACCTCCAGCGTGGCGGCGGAAAGCCGAGCCAGCGCGGCGTCGACGGGGCGCGCCGATGCGGTCGCCGTAGCGACGGCTGCAAACCACTGCCGGGCCTCGTCCCACTTGCCTTCGGCACGCGCCACGGCGGCGAGGAGGTCGGCCGCCTTGATGTAGCTGCGGTGCTGCGCGGAGTGGCGGGCCAGCGCCTTCTCGGCGGTTTGCGTCAGCTGCGTGCGGGCTTCGTCGAGGTGGCCGGCTTCCAGCGCCATCTCGCCCAGCGTGGCGCGCGCGAACAGTTCGAAGTCGTCGCTGCCCGACGCGGCCAGCCCGCGCAGCAGGGCCTGTGCCTGCAGGGCTTCGCCCTGCCTTTGCAGTACGGTGGCCAGCTCGAAGTCGACCTCGCGCTGCTCGGCCGTGTTCGCATGGCCTCGTCGCAGGGCCTCGGTGCGGCTGACCTGCAGCGCTTCCCGTGCCTGCGCGAGATCGCCGTTCTGCACCAGCAGCAGGCCCAGGGGCCGGGCTACGTCCGCCAGCAGGGCCGGGTCATCGCCCAGCCGCCGCTTCGCCTCGGCCCAGCTGCGCCGCAGCAGCTCGATCATGGGTACGGTGGCGCTGCCCGACGCATCGGGGCTCAGCCCGGTCAGCAGCTCCGTCAGCACGCTTTGCACGCGCCGGGTGCGCTGGGCCTCGCGGCTGGCTTCGCGCCATTGCCAGGTGGCGGCCGTCACGCCGGCGATCAGGCTGGCGAGCACCAGGCCCAGCGCCGCCAGCTGCAGCCGGTAACGGCGCGCGAACTTGGCGCTGCGGTAGGCCAGCGAGTCGGGCCTGGCGGTGATGGGCCTATGGTCCAGGTAGCGGCGCACGTCGTCGGCCAGCGCGCTGGCGCCGCCGTAGCGGTCCTCGGGCCTCTCCTTCACCGCCTGCGCCACGATCAGCGCCAGCTCGCCGCGCAGCTTTGGCCCCGGTTCGCGCTGGCCGGTGAGCAGCAGGCAGAGGAGGCGGCCCAACGCGTAGACGTCGGTGGCCGTGCTGACCGGCTCGCCGCGCAGCTGCTCGGGCGCGGCGTATTCGGGCGTCAGGCCGGCAGCGGCTTGTCGCGTCAGCTCGGGGCCTGTGTCATCCGCCAGCAGCTTGGCGACACCGAAGTCCAGCAGCTTCACCTGGCCGGCGTCGGTGACGAGGATGTTGCCGGGCTTGAGGTCGCGGTGCACGACGAGCTTGGCATGCGCATGGGCCACCGCGTCGCAGACCTGCAGGAAGAGCCGCAGCCTCGCCTCGGTGCTCAGGCCCTGCGCGTCGCACCAGGCGTCGATGCGCTCGCCCGCCACCAGCTCCAGCACCAGGTAGCGCGTGGCCAGGCCGCCGAGGTTCGTCTCGCCGATGTCCAGCAACTGGGCGATGTGCGGGTGGGTCAGCCGCGCCAGCAGCTCGCCCTCGCGGCGAAAGCGCGCGCGCGCTGACTCGCCGCGCCAGGGGCTGTGCAGCAGCTTGATGGCCGCCTCGCCGCTGTGGGCGCCGTCGCTGCGTCGCGCCCGCCACACCTCGCCCATGCCACCGCTGCCGAGCGGCGCGACCAGCGTCCATGCGCCAAGCACCTGGCCGGCAAGCTCGGGCGCGGTGGGCATTTGGGCGGGCTCGGCGAGAAAGTCCAGCGCCTCGGCGGCGCGGTCTGCGGCGATGAGTGCCTGCAGCCGCGCGCGCTGTGCCGGTGGCAGCGCGGCCAGCAGGGCCTCGCGCTCGGCGGGGGTGGCGTCCTGCCACGCATCGAAGGCGGCCAGCGCGCCCGCCCGATCCGACGTGTTCACGTTTGCAGAGCTTCGAACAGAAAAGCCCGCGCCTTGCGCCAGTCGCGCTTGATCGTGGGCACCGACACGCCCAGCACCTCGGCAATCTCCTCCATCTCCAGCCCACCGAAGAAGCGCATCTGCACGACCTGGTGCGCCCGGCCGTCGGCGCGCTCCAGCGTTTGCAGCACCTCGTCGAGCTGGAGCACGTCGGGGGCGCCCAGCTGCTCCATGGCGGCGGTGGACAGCGTCACGTCCGCCACGCCGCCGCCGCGCTTGTCGGCGTGGCGCTCGCGCGCGTGGTCGACGATGACGCTGCGCATGACCTTGCTTGCATGGGCGAAGAACTGCCCGCGGTGCAGCGCGCCTTCGCGGCCAGCGCTTTTCAGCCACACCTCGTGGATCAGCGCGGCCGGCTCCAGCGTCATGGGCTCGTGGCCGGCCAGGTGGCTGCGCGCCAAGCGCTTGAGCTCGGGATAGAGCAACGTGTAGAGCCGGTCGCGGGCCTGTGCGTCGCCGCTGGCGAGGGCCGTCAGCAGCAGGGTGATCTCCGTCATGGGCGCGATGCTGCCTCCGAGCGCGTGCGCAGGGAACCCCCACCTTGGCGCGCGACAATGCGCGCCCTGCTCACCGCACCCGAACGATCATGTCCGACGCTCCCGCCACCCGCCCTGAACTCCCCGACCACCTCAGCGTCGACCCGCGCAGCCCCCACCACGTCGCCGCCGTCTTCGAGCACGACATCGGCATCCGCTTCAACGGCAAGGAGCGCAACGACGTGGAGGAATACTGCATCAGCGAAGGCTGGGTCAAGGTGCCCGCCGGCAAGACGCTGGACCGCAAGGGCCGGCCGCTTTGCATCAAGCTCAAGGGCGCGGTCGAAGCCTTCTATCGTTGAGCCATCAGGATCAGCGCTGCTGCCGCCAGCAGCGCGATCCAGGCCGGATGCCGGCCACGGTTGCTCCACAGCACCAGGCCCGCGCCGGCCGTGAGTGCGGCGGCGATGGCGCCCTCGACGACACCGCCCGACGCGGCCTGAGCGGCCGGTTGGGCCAGCCACAGCAGCAGCGCCGCGAACGCCCAGGCCATCACCGTCACCAGATGCCAGCTGGCCCACAGGATGCGTGTCTGGAAGGCGCGCAGCACCGGCGCGCCGCCAGTGGGCACGATGCCGCCTTCACGCAGGTGGCGAAAGATGCGCAGCTCGCCCAGCCACGAATGCGCGAGACCAATGAGGAAGACGAGCGCCGCTGCGCCGAGAAGCCACGCGTTCATGCTGGCCTCCTAGCGGTCAGCTTCAGCGTCAGCCCGTTCTCCGGCCGCAGCGTGACGGCCATGCGCGGCTTCGGCGCCTCGGGGCCCACGGGTGCCAGCTCGAAGCGTTGCAGCACCAGGGCTGCGATCAGCGTCATCTCCAGCACGGCGAAATGCTGGCCCAGGCAGACGCGCGGGCCGATGCCGAAGGGGATGTAGGCGCCGCGCGGGATCTCGCGTGCAGCCGGCAGGAAGCGCTCAGGCTTGAAGGCCAGCGGCGCATCCGGCCACCAGCGCGGGTCGCGGTGCAGCAGCCAGGGCGTCACGCGCACGAGGGTGCGGGCGGGCAGGCGCACGCCGCCAACGGTGATGTCGCGCGTCAGCCGACGCGTCATCAGCGCGGCCACGGGCGGGTACAGGCGCATGGCCTCCTTCAGCGTGGCACTCAGATACGGCAGGGTGCCCGCGTCGTCGGGTGTCGGCACGCGGCCGGCCAGCACGCCATCCACCTCGGCGCGCACCTGCGCCTGGGCTTGGGGGTGGGCGGCCAGCAGCCAGCTCCACCACAGCAGCGCCGTCGCGCTGGTCTCGTGGCCAGCCTGGAAGCTCACCATGCACTGGTCGTAGACCTCCTGCGGCGACAGCGCCTCGCCGGTGGCCTCGTCGCGCAGCGCCTTCAGCATGCCGAGCAGGTCGGTCCTGCCATCGTCACCCGCCGTGCGCCGCGCGTCGATGTGGCCGCCCAGCAGCCCGTGCAGCAGCTTGCCGGCGCGGCGCTTGGCGGCCTTGCCAGGCAGGGGCAGCCAGTCGGGCAGCGTGAAGGGCCAGAACATCTCGGCCAGCGCCGTCTCGCTGAGCACCTGCACGGCCTGGGCCGCGGCGGCCGTGTCCTTGCCGATGGGCGTGCTGAACAGCGTGCGCGAGATGACGTCCATCGTCAGGTGGCTGAACAGCGCGTCCATCGCCACCTCGCCCGGGCGCACGGCGTCCAGCCCCTGCACGGCGGCCTCGGTCATCAGCGCCGCGTAGCCGGCCACGCGCTTGGGCGTGAAGGCCGGCATCAGCATGCGGCGCTGGCGCTGCCAGGTGGCGCCCTCGGTGACAAGCACGGACTGGCCCATGAGCTCGGCGAACACCTCGGGACCGCGCTTCCAGCGCACCAGCGCGTCGGCGTGGTCCACCATGATGGCGCGCAGCAGCTCGGGGTCGAACACGTCCACGCCGCGCTCGCCCAGGATGGTCTGGGCTACCAGGTCGCCGAGCGGGCGCTGCGCCGAGATCACGGCGAGGTAGTCGCGGCGCATCGCCATCAGCACGGGGAAGCCCCACCAGCGGGTGGGATGGCTCGGGAGATCGTTCCAGCTCAGTGAAGTCATGCCCGAATGCTGCGCTTTCATGCCCGTGAGGGTCTTGAACGAATGCGACACTGACCCCCCATGGATGACGCAGGCACCCATCTCTGGCTCCCACCGCTGGCCCTGGCCGGCTGCGTGCGCGGCGTCATGATGCGCGACACGCGCGGCCGCCAGCTCGGTGCTGTTGAGCGCGAAAACTACTTCCCCGCGACGCCGCTGGTGCAGCTGTTCTGGTGGGCCGAAGGCAGCAGCGAGTGGCTGGCCACGCCGGGTTTCTCAACGCCGCCGGACGGGCTGCGCCACGCACCGGTTTTGCTTGGCGGGCCGTTCACACTGCCCACGCACACGCGCAACCCGGGCGGCATGTGCGCCTTCAAGCTGCTGCTGTTGCCCGATGCCTTCACGGCGATGACCGGCGTCGTGCTGGACCGCCACGTCAACCAGGTCGTCGACGCGCGCGATGTGCTGCCGCCCGACTGGCGCGACTGGGTCGGGCGCATGTCTGCAGCGGTGGATGACGCGACGCGGCTGCAGTTGCTGGAAGCCTTTCTGGTGCCGCGCTGGCAGGCGCTGGGCACGCAGCAGCCAGGCCACCGATACGCCGCCTGGACCGAGGCGCTGGCCGTGCGCGCCGCCACCAGCTCTGCTGGCCGCAGCCTGCGCCAGCTGGAGCGCCGCATCAAGGCCTGGGCCGGCCTGCCCATGCGCGAGTTGCGCGCCGTGTCGCGCGCCGAGAACGCCTTCTGCGCGGTGGTCGCGGCCGAGGGGCAGCCCGGCTTCAACTGGGCCGATATCGCTGCCGAGGCCGACTTCGCCGACCAGTCCCACCTCTGCCGCGAGACGCGCCGACTGACCGGCTTCAGCCCCGAGGACCTGCGCCGCCGCATCCAGGTCGAGGAGGCCTTCTGGGCCTATCGCCTGTGGCGATGAAGCGCTGGTTCCTGGGCCTGCTGGCCAGCTGCGCCTGGGGCTTTGCCGCAGCCGCGCCGGGCTGCCCACAGCCGCTGCGCATCGGCTTTCCCGACATCGCCATGCCCCCGGGGCTGCTGAGCCAGGGCGAGCGTTTTGCCGACCCGCCGGGCTGGCAGGTCATGGCCGTGCGCGATGCATTGGCGCGCATGGGCTGCACCGCCGAGCTGCTGCGCCTGCCCAGCCGCCGACTCAACTCCTCGCTGGAGCAGGGACTGCTGGACTTCGGGCTGGTCTACAGCGCCACGCCCGAGCGGCTGGGCACGCTGGCCTTTCCGCTGGACGCGCAAGGCCTGCCCGACGCGGCCTGGGCGCCCGCCTTCGGCCACGTCGTGCTGCTGGCCCGCCCCGGCGTGCAGCCGCCCAAGGGCTGGAACGGCGGCCGCCTGCCGGCGGGCTGGCGGGTGGGCGTCGTCGAGGGGTCGGTGCAGGAGAACATCGCGCGTTCGCGCGGCTGGGTCGTGGAGCCCGTCAAGATGTTCGACAGCGCCACCCAGATGCTGCACGCCAGCCGGTTCGACCTGCTGCTGGTGGCGCGCGAGGCGGTGGCCCCCGAACTGCGTGCCTCGCTGGTGGAATGGTCGCCGGTGGTGGCGCGGCTGCCCTACTTCGCGCCGGCATCCCGGCAGCAGGCCCAGCGCCACCCAGACTGGACCCGCCAGTTCTGGCGCGAACTCTGCCGATCGGTGCGCCGGCACGCGCCGGATGTCCGCCCGGCGGAGTGCGGCATCGTGCCGCAGGCCACATTGCGGTGAGCCCCGCGCGAGAATGTCGGCTTCGTTCATCAACGGAGTTTGAACATGTCCGATGCCATCGTCATCGTGTCCGCCGCCCGCACCCCCATCGGCGGCCTGCTGGGTGATTTCGCCGGTCTTGCCGGCTGGGAACTGGGCGCTGTCGCCATCAAAGCCGCCGTCGAACGCGCCGGCGTGCCGGGTGATTCAGTCGATGAAGTCCTGATGGGCAATTGCCTGATGGCCGGCCAGGGCCAGGCGCCCGCCCGCCAGGCCATGCGCCGCGCCGGCCTGCCCGATTCGGCCGGTGCCGTGACGCTGAGCAAGATGTGCGGCTCCGGCATGCGCGCCATGATGTTCGGCCACGACATGCTGGCGGCCGGCTCAGCCGAGGTCGTCGTCGCCGGCGGCATGGAGAGCATGACCAACGCGCCCCACCTGATGTTCGCGCGCAAGGGCGTCAAGTACGGCGCGGCGCAGATGTACGACCACATGGCCATCGACGGCCTGGAAGACGCCTACGAGCGCGGCAAGGCCATGGGCGTGTTCGCCGAGCAGTGCGTGTCCAAATACGCCTTCAGCCGCGAGGCGATGGACCAGTTCGCCATCACGTCCACGCAGCGCGCCAAGGCCGCCAACGAGAGCGGCGCCTTCGACTGGGAGATCGCGCCGGTGACGTTCAGCTCGCCCAAGGGCGACACCGTCATCAAGTTCGACGAGCAACCCTTCAAGGCCAAGCTCGACAAGATCCCCACGCTCAAGCCCGCCTTCAAGAAGGACGGCGCCATCACCGCCGCCACCTCGTCCAGCATCTCCGACGGCGCCGCCGCACTGGTGCTGATGCGCGAGAGCACGGCCAAGGCGCGCGGCCTCACGCCGGTCGCCCGCATCGTCAGCCACTCGGTGCACGCCCAGGCGCCCGACTGGTTCACGACCGCGCCGGTCGGCGCCATCCAGAAGGCGCTGGCCAAGGCCGGCTGGCAGGCGTCCGACGTGGACCTGTGGGAAGTCAACGAAGCCTTTGCCGCCGTGACGATGGCGGCGATGGCCGAGTTCAAGCTGCCGCACGACATCGTCAACGTGAACGGCGGCGCCGTCGCTCTGGGCCACCCCATCGGCGCGAGTGGCGCGCGCATCGTCGTCACGCTGCTGGGCGCGCTCAAGGCACGCGGCCTTAAGCGTGGCCTCGCGGCGCTTTGCATCGGCGGCGGCGAAGCCACGGCGATGGCGGTCGAGCTGATCTGATGCTCGGCACCCACGATCTGCCGCTGTTCGCTACCACCGTCTTCGTGCTCAATGCGACGCCGGGCGTCGACATGGCCTACGCCGTGGCGAGCACGCTGCGCGGCGGCTGGCGCCAGGGCGTGGCGGCGGCGGTCGGCATCATGGGTGGCTGCGTGCTGCACACGCTGGCTGCGGCGTTTGGCCTCGCGGCGCTGCTGGCCACGTCGGCCGAAGCGTTTGCAGTCGTCAAGTACGTGGGTGCGGCCTATTTGCTCTACGTGGCCTGGGGCATGGCCAAGGCCGGGCTGAAGCCTGCGGCGACCGCTGAAGTGGCTGCGCCGCAATCGCTGTGGCGCACGGCGCGGCAGGGATTCTTCACGAATGCGCTGAACCCGAAGGTGGCGCTGTTCTTCCTGGCGCTGCTGCCGCAGTTCATCGACGCCGCCGCGCCCAACAAGACGCTGGCTTTTCTCTTCCTCGGCGGCTGGTTCATCGTCCAGGGCCTGCTCTTCATGCTGACGTTGATCGCCCTGGTCGCACCGCTGCGGCGCGCCAGGCCGAGGCCCTGGGTGGGGCGCGGCCTCAACCTGGGCGGCGCCGGCCTTTTCACCTTGCTCGCGGCCAAGCTGGCCATCACCAAACCATGAATGTCCTCATCATCGGCGCGTCGCGCGGCCTCGGCTTGGAGTTCGTCCGCCAGTACCGCGCGGCCGGTGCGCGCATCACCGCCACGGCGCGCGACGACGCCGCGCTGGACAGGCTGCGCGAGCACGGCGCCCGCGCGCTGAAGCTGGACGTGGCCGACGCGGCCAGCGTGTCGGGCCTGGCCGAGCTGGTCGACGGCGAGCGCTTCGACGTCGTCGTCATCAATGCCGGCGTCTATGGCCCCGACAGCAAGGGCCTGGAGGCCCCCACGGTGGCCGACTTCGACGCCGTCATGCACACCAATGTGCTGGGCCCCATGCGCCTGCTGCCTCAGATCGCCGAGGCACTGGCGCCGGGCGCGCGCGTGGCCGTCCTGTCGTCGCGCATGGGCTCCATCGGCCTGCGCGCTGGCACGCGCGGCTGGCTGTACGCGGCGTCCAAGGCGGCCGTCAATTCGGTGATGAAGGACGCCTCGCTGGCGCTTGCCGGCAAGGCCACCGTCATCAGCTTCCACCCCGGCTGGGTGCGCACCGACATGGGCGGCGCTGGCGCCGACATCGACGTGGCCACCAGCATCGCCGGCATGCGCACCGTGCTGGCCAGCGTCAAGCCGGGCGACTCCGGGTCATTCTTCAACTACGACGGGCAGAGGCTGGCCTGGTGAAGGCGCTGCGGGCCTGGCTTGGCGCCGCCGCGCTGGCGCTGAGCCTGGCGGCGGCGGCGGCGCCCCCGGCGCTGCATTTCAGCTTTGCGGCCTCGCCGGCGCCGGGCGCGGTCAGCCTGCGCTGGAACGCCGACGGCGGCGCGCCCCGCTTCGATACGGCCGCCGGCTACGGCTTCGTCGAGCGCACGTCGGCGCTGCCGGCGCGCACGGTGCACGTCACGACGGTGCGCAGCGGCGCGGACGGCGCAACGATCAGCGAGCCCGATTTCGAGGCCGGCGCAGAGGGCGACGACGCCAACCACTACGGCCTGGCCTTTCGCATCGCCGCGCCGCCGGGCGCCTATGCGGTGCGCGTGCGCACAACCGTGGGCGCGGACGAGGCCACCGTGTCCATCAGCGGGCTGCAGACCAGCCGCCTGCTGACCACCGCCTACTGGGACGCCGCCAGCCTGCTGCCGCACCGCAACCGCCTGCGCGTGCAGGGCCGGGACTGGCATTACCGCCACGTCAACGGCCGCGGCTTCATCGACATCGAGGTGGAGCCCCGGCGGCGCGGCGTGGCCGTGGGGCTGGAGGAGATCGAGCTGCTGCCACTGCCGCCCGAGCCGCGCGCGGACGGCGCGCCGCCGACGCTGTTCACGCTGGGCGACTCGACGATGAAGACCTACACCTTCGACGAGGCGCCCATGAGCGGCTGGGGCCAGGTGCTGGGGCGCCTGTTCGACGCTGAGCAGGTCAGGCTGCAGAACTACGCCATGGGCGGGCGCTCCTGGCGCAGCGCCTACACCGAGGGGCGGCTGAACGACCTGCTGTTGGCGGCGCGGGTGGGCGACGTGGTGCTGATCCAGTTCGGCCACAACGACGAGAGCACCGACGAGGCCCGCCGCTGGGGCCGCGGCGGCAGCGAGGCGATGGTGGAGGAGCTGATCCGCGCGGTCTACCTGCCGGCCATCCGTGCGCGTGGCCTGCGCCCGGTGCTGGTGACGCCCATGGCGCGCGTGCCCGTCGCGCTGAAGCCAGGGGAGGCTTATGTGGACTCCTTCCAGACGCGGCGCTTCCCGGCGCTGTTGCGCCGCCTGGGCGCCGAGCTGGGCGTGCCGGTCGTCGACCTGAACGCGCGCAGCGTGGCGTTCTACAACCAGGCCGGGCCGGCGGCCGTCACGGCGATGGTCATGTCCATCGAGGCCGGCGAAACGCCGGGCAAGACCAACACCGGCAGCTATGCCAACGGCCACCCGGCGGACAAGATCGACGGCACCCATTTCAAGGAAGCGATGTCCCGGCAGTACGCGCGGCTGGTCGTCACCGAGTTGGCGCGGCTCGCGGGGCAGGGCGACGCACTGGCCGGCAGCGTGGTGGCCTGGCTGCGGCCCGACGTGAAGGCGGCGCTGGCGACGGGCGACTGGTCGGCCGTCTACCCCGAGATCGCGCGCGACATCGTCGATGGCGACGGCGCCTACTACCGCAACCAGATCGAGAAGCTGCTGCAGCTGGGCGTGCTGAGCCTGGATGCGCAGCGGCTGTTCCATCCCGGCCAGCCCATGGACGCCCGCGAGTTCGCCGTCGCTCTGGCCCGGCTGTTGAATCTGCCGCCCGCAGAGGCTGCCGGCACCGGGCCGCTGACCCGCGAAGCCATGGCGGTGTTGCTGCTGCGTGCCTACGACGCCAGGTTCAGCACCAAGCCGGCCTATATGACCGACTACAACGGTGCCAGTGCAGTAGCCAACGCGCCTAGCCGCGACCCCAACCTGGACGGCGGCGCACGCAATGCGCGCTACGACCCCTTGCTGCCCTGGGCCGCGCTGGTCGATGGCGCCCAGGTTGCGCCCCCGCTGGTGCCCCAAGTCAGGCGGGCCTATGAGCTGGGGCTGATACGCTCGGAGCAGGGCATTGTGCGCGGCCGCATGCTCAATGGCGATGTTCTGGAGCCTCGGCAAGTCGTCAGCCGCGCCAAGGCCGCCAAGGCCTTGTATTTCATGTGGGTGCTGGCCCAGCCGCCCAAGGCTCAGAACGAGCAGGGCTGGCACTGAGCAGGCACGCCGGTTGCCGGGCGTCACCGGCGCAAGCATTTGTTACCTCCGAGCAGGTGGTAGCCGCTGCTAACGTCATGTTCCGGGCATCGTGCTTGCTTATATTGATCGGAAACGTCCGGTCACAAGCCGAGACGCTCCCCAAATTGCAGTACCAGGAGGAATGATGGACGCCACCGTTGCCGAATCCGGCACCAGCACCCTCGTGCGAGTGGGTGAAACCTGCGAGCGCATCGTGCGCTTCACGCGCGAGGACATTGCCACCTTCGCCCGAGTAACCGGTGACAGCAACCCGCTGCACCACGACGTGCAGGCCGCCCAGCGTGCCCGCCACGGCGAAATCATTGCAAGCGGCCAGCAGACGACGGCATTGATGATCGGCCTCGCGGCCAGCCACTTCTCGCGCAGCGAAGACGGTCAGGAGCGCGAGTTGCTGTGCCTGAATTTCAACTTCTCGTTCAAGGCACCGGTGTTTGCCGAGCAGGAGCTGGTGCTGCACTGGCGAGTGGCCAGCGTCGAATGGAATGCCTCGCTGGACGGCTGGCTCTTCCACGCCGACGGCCGCGCCACGGTGCGGCACGCCCACCCTTGCGTCATCGGGCGCGGCACGCTGCTAGTTAAGGCCGGGCAAGACTGAAGCAGGAGTAGTGCACCCGGGCCGAGCGCCGGGCCGCTCCCAAGCCGGCCCGCCATGGCGATGTGCATGCGGCTCAACGCCGCATGCATCGCCGTCCCCTCGGGGGCTGAGGCCGGACACGACGAGTCCTGTGGACTTGTCGTGCCTGCCGAAGGGCAGCCGCACTGTCGGCTGCGCGGTCTGCAAGACCGGTTGGGCGCGCACCGCGTTCAGCGATGCGTGCCTAGACGAGGGGCCTCACAGCCAAGCCCTGATCTGCGCGGCCAGCGTGGCCACATCGATGGGCTTGTCGATGTGGGCGTCGCAGCCGGCGGCCAGCGCGCGGGTCTTTTCCTCGGGCAGGGCCTGGGCGCTCATCGCCAGCACCGGCACGTCGCACAACGCCGGGTCAGCCTTGAGCCGGCGCGTGGCGTCGTAGCCGTCGAGCACCGGCATGCGCATGTCCATCAGGATGATGTCAGGCCGGCGCGCGGCGGCGGCCTCCAGGGCGAGTTGGCCGTTGACCACCCACTCGACCTCGAAACCGTCGGCCTCCAGCACATAGCGCGCGAGGTAGGCATTGAGGTCGTTGTCTTCCACCAGCAGGACGTGTGTCATGGCAATGCTTCAACCTCGATGACGAAGCGCGAGCCACCGCCCTCGGCCGGCTCGTGGCGGATGCGGCCGTTCATCAGGCCCAGCAACTGCGCGCTCAGGTAGAGACCCAGCCCCGTGCCCTCCTGCGCGCGGGCGAGGCCGCCGTCGAGCTGGCGAAAGGGCTGGAAGAGCAGGGCGCGTTGTGCCTCGGGCACGCCGGGGCCGTGGTCCCGCACGGCGATGACGAGGCGTTCGCCCTCAAGCTTCGCAGTGACCTCGACCTCGCCCTGTTCGCTGAACTTGATCGCGTTGCCGACCAAGTTCAGCAGCACCTGGGTCAGCTTGAGGCGGTCGCCCCGCCAGGGCAGCGACGGCGCCATGGCCAGCGTCAGCGTGAGGCCGCGTGTCTCGGCCAGCGGCCGCAGCTGGCCGGCCACCTCGGCGGCGACCTCGGCGATGTCCAGCGGCGCGACGCTGACCTCCGCGCGGCCGGCCTCGATGCGCGACAGGTCCAGCAAGTCGTTGATGAGGGCCAGCAGGTGGCGGCCGGAACTGGCCACGAAGCCGAGCTGGCGCTCCTGCTCCGGGGTGACCGGACCGCTGCGACCGGTGCGCAGCAGGTCGGCAAAGCCGAGGATGGCGTTCAGCGGCGTGCGCAGCTCGTGGCTCATGCGTGCCAGGAACTCGGACTTGGCCCGGTCCGCGGCCTGCAGCCGGCGGTGCTCGGCCGCCACGTGCTCGGCGGCCTTGCGCTCGGTGATGTCGTGCAGGAAGCCGACGAACAGCGTCTCGCCGTCGAGCTCGAAACGGGCGAAGCGGATCTCCACCGGCAGATCCCGCCCATCGGCGTGACGGGCCAGCGCTTCAACGGCGCGCCAGTCCAGCCGCTTCTCGCCCGTGGCCATGTGGCGGGCCAGGCCGGCGACATGCCCCGCCCGCAGTGCCTCGGGCTGCAACACCGCCAGCGGCTGCCCGGCGAGGCTGCCCGGCGCATGGCCCAGCAGCGTGTGGATGGCCGGGTTGGCGAAGCGGATGTGGCTGTCGGCGTCGATGATGACGGCGCCGTCGATGCTGGTCTCCCACAGCGAGCGGAACAGCGCCTCGCTGCGCAGCAAGGCCTGGCCGGCGGCCTGGTCCTGGCGGGCGCGGCGCAGCACCAGACCGGCGGCGACCAGGCCGAAGAGCAGGGCGCCGACGATCAGCAGGCCGTTCAGCAGGGTGCCGGTGAGCCGCGATGCCAGGCTCAGGCTGTCGGAGAAGCGCTGCTCCAGCGGCGTCAGCCGCGCATCCAGCGCCAGCACGCGGGGTTGCAGCGCGGTGCGGTCGGCGGTGGGCAGGGCGCGCGCCTGGTGAGCCAGCGCGGTCAGCTCGGCGATCAACGTGTCCGCCTCGCGCCAGACGGCCACGGAGTCGGCCATGTAGGGCAGGCCGCTGCAGCAGCGGTAGAGCCGGATCATGCCGGGCGCGTCGTCGGCATGGTTGCGCCCGTCAATGAAGCCTTGAACGGCTTCGGCGTCGTGCGCGCCGCCGCGGTCCATCGCTTCGCGGGCGCGCCGGTCGCTCAGCGGCACGGCGATCTCGCGCTCGAACACCTGGAACTGCGCCTCGTCGCCGGACTGCAGATACACCAGCAAGGCCAGCGTTGCGCTCTTCTGCGCGCGTGACCACTGGCTCTCGCCGGTCACATAGGCACGCGCCGCCGACAGCGAGGTCACGGCGAACAAGCCCAGCGCCGCCAGCAGCGCCGCCATCACCAACAACAACCAGGCCACGCGCCGCGCGCTGCGTGGCAGCGCGGGGGACGAGGTGGAGGCGGGGGCGGAGCTCACCATGGCCGAGTATGCACAGCGCTCGCCGGCGAGGGAACCTTTAGCGCCCCGACGGCAAAACTCACCTGCAGCGCCGCCCGGAGCCTGCTTATGCTGGCCGGCCATGAGGGAGAACTTGCCGATGCGCCGTGTGTTCAAGTTGTTAGGCCGATTGGGGCTCGGGCTGTTGGGGCTGTTGCTGCTGTTGACGCTGGCATGGGTCGCCAGCAACGGCCGCTGGGCCGATGCGGCGCCGCAGCCGGTGCCGCGCGAACTGCTGTTGCGGCCGGTGCAGGCGGCTCCGGAGCACAACGGCTTCGTCGCCGTGCAGGGATTGGATGCCCCTGACGGTGCGGACATCGATGCCGCTGGCCAGGCTGCGTTGAAGGGATTGCCGCCCCCCGCCGGCGACCGGCTGCGCTGGCCGACGGGCGAGTTGTGGAACTGCCGTGCCAGCAGGAGCGACTGCGCCAGGCTTTGGCACGACCAGGCAGCGGCACTGCGCCAGGAACTGGGCAAGGCCGCCGTGCTCGGCGCTCGCTGCGAGCGCATTGCGCAGATGCCGGCCTGGGAGGAGGAGGCGTGGCCGCAGCGGCCCGACGCTGGCCCGCTGGCCACGCTGCCCTTCGCGGCCCTGCCCATGCCGCGCTTGGCCGGTCTGCCCTCGTGCGTGCGCTGGCTGGGCATGCAGGCCGTGCTGGAGAAGGACGACAGCCGCGCGCTCGCGCTGCTGGCCCGTGCCGACGAACTTGCTCGCCGGGCGCTGGAGGGCTCGCGCAGCCTCATCGGCACGATGGTCGGATTGAGCGCGGTGGAGAACAACTGGGTGCTGGCAGGTGACGTGATTGCCTTGCGGGGCCTGGATCGTGCCCAATTGGTGGCACTGCTGAAGCCGCTGCCGGCGCTCACGCTCAGCCCGCGCAACTGGATTCCCCACGAGGCCCAGTACGGTCGCGAAGTGATGAGCGACCTGGTGGACCCGGTGCGTGGCTGCCATCAGGCGAAGGACGCGGAGGGCGAGCCAGCGGGGTCGTGGTTGGACCGTCAGTTGTGCCGGTTCGCGCTGGGTTCCATGCCCGAGCAGAGCCGGCAGGACAGTGACGCGCTCTGGCTACAGCTCTTGTCCACGCTTCCAGCGACGGGGCCGGCCGCCTGTGAAGTCTTGCAGGCTGAGCCCTGGGTCGAAACCACGCCCTTGCCTGCCTGGCGGAATACGGTGACGCGCTGGCTGCTCGACACGGTGGGCAGTCACTGGAAGAGCTACGTTGCTCGTCAGGTCGACCTGGAATTGCTGCGCCAGACGCTGCTCGCCACCGTCCAGCGCCAGCCTTTGCCGAGCGCGGTTCGCGTCGAGCGCAAGGCCGGCGGCCTGAGCTTTGCGGGCTGCCAGGCGCGGCTTGAGCTGAAAGGCATGCGCGACCCGATCAGGTTGCCGGCGCTGTAGGGGCAGCGCGCGCGGCTGGACAATGGCTCACCCCAAAACCAGAGGTCGAGCTCACCATGCTCTTATCCGAAGACCACCTCGCCGTGCAGGACGCCATCCGCGCCTTCGTGCAGGCCGAGATCGCCCCCCATGCCGCCGCCTGGGACAAGACGCACCACTTCCCGGCCGAGCAGCTGAAGGGCCTCGCGAGCCTGGGCTGCTACGGCGTGGCCGTGCCCGCTGAGTGGGACGGCGCGGGCCTGGACTACCTGGCCCTGGCCGTCATCCTTGAAGAAATCGCCGCTGGCGATGGCGGCACCAGCACGGTCGTCAGCGTCAACAACTGCCCGGTCTGCTCCATCCTGATGGGCTTTGGCAATGCCGACCAGAAGGAGCGTTTCCTCAAGCCGCTGGCACGCGGCGACATGCTGGGCGCCTTCTGCCTGACCGAGCCGCATGTGGGCTCCGAGGCCGGCGGCCTGCGCACCACCGCTGTGAGGGATGGCGACGACTACGTGCTCAACGGCGTCAAGCAGTTCATCACCAGCGGCAAGCAGGGCGACATTGCCATCGTCATGGCCGTGACCGACAAGGCCGCCGGCAAGAAGGGCATCAGCGCCTTCCTCGTGCCCACCGCCACGCCCGGCTACACGGTGGCGCGCATTGAAGAAAAGATGGGCCAGCACAGCAGCGACACGGCGCAGATCCTGTTCGAGAGCTGCCGCGTGCCCGCCGCCAACCGTCTCGGCGAAGAAGGCCAGGGCCTGAAGATCGCGCTGTCGGGCCTGGAGGGCGGGCGCATCGGCATCGCGTCGCAGTCGGTCGGCATGGCGCGCGCGGCCTTCGAGGCGGCGCTGCGCTACAGCCGTGACCGCGTCACCTTCGGCCAGCCCATCTTCAACCACCAGGCCGTGCAGTTCAAACTGGCCGACATGGCCACGCAGATCGAGGCCGCACGCCAGCTGATCTGGCATGCCGCCAGCCTGAAAGACGCCGGCCGGCCGTGTTTGAAAGAGGCCGCCATGGCCAAGCTGTTCGCCAGCGAGATGGCCGAGCGCGTCTGCTCCGACGCCATCCAGATCCACGGCGGCTACGGCTACCTCAGTGACTTCCCCGTCGAGCGTATCTACCGCGATGTGCGGGTGTGCCAGATCTATGAGGGCACGAGCGAGGTGCAGAAGATATTGATCGGGCGGGCGTTGGCGGCGGGGTGAGAAAGAGGATTTAGAAATTGAGGCCTGACCCCGAATTTTCTGCATGACATCATGAAGAAGCTATTGCTACTCGTGCTCGCTGCGCTTGGAATGCTTCAGGGTTGTTCGGGAGAGAAGCCCAAAGACGTTAGTGACGATCCCAAAATCAAGGCCTTCGTCGGGAGTCGTTACGAAGTTGTCGGATTGGTCTATGCCTATGGCATTCGCGAGCACTCGAAGGCGCCTGTTGATCTCATCACATTGATTCCGCCGCCGGGGATCGGAGGCTCTGAAGTCGGCTTCAGAACGCCGGTCCGCGTGGGTTCAAGAATCACGGTGCTCAAGGTGTTGAGAACAAATCGGGTGTTCGATCCGGATATGGATTTCGTTGTCAGACTGGAAGGCACCGAACTGCCAACCGAGGCGATCACCACAATTGAACTCTTCAGAGGCAACGAGGGCACTGGTTTCTTGCAGCTGAACCCGGCGATCTATCGAAAATTACCGGCAGCCCTTCAGATCGATTTGGGGGCATCAAAAATGAAGCCAAGCTCGACTGTCAGAAGTGATGCCTCGAGTCCCGCGTTCTCTCAAGGCACATAACCGTCGTCCGTGATCGCCCGCGCCGCCGGCTTGGCGATACCGGCGATGTCAAACAACAGCGGCCGATTCCCCCGCGTCGTCGGGAAGCCGGACAGCCACGTGCTGTTGTCCGCAATGCCCCAGGTGCTGACGCTTTGCAGGCTGGCGTGCTGCTTGAAGACGTTGAATAGCGCGCGGTACTGCAGGGCCTGCGCCTTCAGGGCGGCGGCCAGCAACGTGGCGTCGCCGGTGATGTCGGCCGCGCAGCCGGTCCGGCTTGCGAAGCAGGAGCCGGGGTCGTTGTAGAGCGACACGTCCAGCTCGGTGACGTGGTTGATGAGGCCCTTGTTGGCGACGCTGCGCAGCGCGTTGTCGACATTGGCTGTCGTCGGTGAGGCCGTGCTCACGTGCAACTGGTGGCCCACGCCGTCGAGCGGCACGCCCCTGGCCTGCAGGCTGGCCACGATGGTCATCAGGCGCGAGAGCTTGGCCGGGTCCTCCGTGCTGTAGTCGTTGATGAAGAGCTTCACATCGGGATCGGCGGCCCGGGCGGCGCGCAGTGCGTGCTCGATGTAGTCGGGTCCGAGGATCTGCAGCCAACGGGAGTTCCGCCAGGCCGAGCTGGCGTCGTCGCTGGTGCACTCGTTGACGACGTCCCAGCAGGCCACCTTGCCCTTGAAGTGCGTCACCACGTCGTGGATGTAGGTCTCGAGCCTGGCGCGCACCTCGGCGGCCGTGCCGGCGAAGAACCAATCGGGTGTCTGCGAATGCCAGCACAACGTGTGGCCGCGCACGACCATGCCGTTGGCGGCGGCAAAGCTGGCCAGCTCGTCCGCAGTCGTCCAGTTGTAGACACCGGGCGAGATGCCGAGGCTGGCGGGCTTGAAGCAGTTTTCGCCGGTGATCGAGTTGGCGTGCTTCAGGATGACCGGGTTGGCTATCGCGTTCTTGTAGCCGTTGGGGTCGGCAGCCATGCCAATCTTGAAGTTGGCGGCGAAGTAAGTCTTGAGGGCGGGGACGTCTGCGGGCGCTGGTGCAGGGGCCGTGGGTGCGGGACTTGGCGCAGCGCCCGCGCCGCCACCGCCGCCGCAGGCGCTCAGCACGGGGAGGGCCAGGCCGCTTAGCAGCAGGCGGCGACGGTCAGGAAGCGCCACAGACATCAGACGCCGAGCGATGCGAACGCCCGTTCCAGCACCGCGCCTGACGCCGCCAGCGCCTCGCGCTCGGCCGCATCCATGCCCGGCGCCATCACCTGCACCGCCCCGCCCGCGCCCACCAGCGCCGGCAGCGACAGCGCCACGCCGTCGCTCTGCACGCGGCTGACGGGCAGCAGCCGGTGCTCGTCGCCCACGATGCAGCCGATCAGCTCGGCCGTGACCAGGCCGATGGCGTGGTTGGTGGCGCCCTTGCGCTGGATGACCTCGTAGGCCGCGCGGCGCACGGTCTGCGCCAGCGCCGCTTCCTCGCTCGCCTGCCAGCCCGGCCAGTCGCGCAGCGCCACACCGCCCACGCGCGCGCCGGACCACAGCGGCACCGACGAGTCGCCATGCTCGCCCACCACCTGGGCATGCACCGACTGCGGCGCCACGCCCAGGCGCCCCGCCAGCCGCTCGCGCAGGCGGGCCGTGTCCAGCAGCGTGCCGGTGCCGATGACGCGCTCCGGAGGCAGCCCGCTGGCGGCCTGGACCACACGGGTCAGGATGTCGACCGGGTTGGTCACGATCAGCACGATGCCGCCAAAGCCCGCCAGCCCGCAGCCGATGTCCGCAGCGATGCGGGCGTTGTCGCGCAGCAGGTCGAGCCGGCTCTCATCCGGCCGGCCGTTGCGGCCCGCGGCCAGCACGACGATGTCGGCCTCGCGCATCTGCGCCAGTGGCACGGCGCTGACCGCGCAGCGCGGGTAGAAGGCCGCGCCGTCGGCCAGGTCCATGGCCTCGCCCTCGGCCACCGCGCCGCGAGCGTCGTGCAGCCAGAGTTCGCCGGCATGACCCGCCAGCAAGGTGGAGAACGCGACGCTGGTGCCGACCCAGCCCGTGCCGATGATGCCTATGCGTGCTTTCATGCGGCGCAGTATGGGCTGTTCGCGCCGGGCGCCGTCGATTCACCGACCCGGCTGGCCATCCGTCGCGCCGCCCTTGTCGCCTGACCTGCGCCGCCCCAGCATGCGCAGCAATTCGACTTGGAAGGATGGCGTCATGAGCGACGAAGTGCTGGTGGCAAAGGGTCTGCGCAAGGCCTACGGGGACAGGGTGGCCGTGCACGAGGTCAGCCTCGCGCTGCGCCCCGGCGAGGTGCTGGGCCTGCTGGGCCCGAACGGCGCCGGCAAGTCGACGACGGTGGGCATGATCTGTGGCCTGACCGCGCCCGACGCGGGCAGCGTGACGCTGGCCGGCGGCGTGAGCCTGGCGACGGACGAGGCCGGCTACAAGCGCCGCATCGGCCTGGTGCCGCAGGACATCGCGCTCTACGAGGAACTGCCCGCGCGCATGAACCTCGAACTCTTCGGCGCCCTCTACGGCATGCCGCCCGACCTGCTGAAGCGCCGCGCCGACGAGGTGCTGGCCATGGTGGGCCTGACCGACCGCGCCAAGGACAAGCCCTCGACCTTCTCCGGTGGCATGAAGCGGCGCCTCAACATCGCCTGCGCGCTGATCCACGACCCGGAGGTCATCCTGCTCGACGAGCCCACGGCCGGCGTCGACCCGCAGAGCCGCAACGCCATCTTCGACAACCTGGAGATGCTGAAAGCTGCGGGCAAGGCGCTGATCTACACGACGCACTACATGGAAGAGGCCGAGCGCCTGGCCGACCGCATCGTCATCATCGACCACGGCCGCGTGGTGGCCAGCGGCACGCAGGCCCAGCTGTTCGCGCTGCTGCCGGCGGCGCAGACGCTGCAACTTGAACTCGACGGCGAGCCGGCTGAGGCTTTGTCGGCCGCGCTGGCGGGCCTGCCCGGTGCGAATCGCACGGGCCAGCGGCTGGAGGTCAGCGTGAGCGACATCGCCCGCGACACCGGCGCCGTGCTGGCCGCGCTGGCCGAGCGTGGCGTCAAGGTGCGCGGCCTGGCCACGGCGCGGGCCACGCTTGAAGACGTCTTCCTGAACCTGACCGGCCGTCAACTGCGGGACTGAAACCATGCAAGCCATCCTCGCCCTCGTCCGTGCCGAGCTGAAACTGCACTTCTCCAACCGCCGCGCGCTGCTGCTCAGCATCGTCGCCCCCATCCTCATCGCCGCCTTCTTTGGCAGCCTGTTCGGCAGCAACACCAAGATGGCCGGCATCGCCGTCGGCGTGGTCGACCTGGACGGCAGCCCGCTGTCGCAGCGCGTCGTCGCGGCGCTGCAGGCCGAGGCCTCGCTGAAGACCACCGTCACCGACGAGGCCGACGCGCTGGTCCAGGTGCGCGCCGGCAAGCTGCGCGCCGTGGCGGTGCTGCCCAAGGGGCTGGGCCAGCAGGCAGGCGGCGCCATGTTCGGCGGCGCCAGCAAGCCCGAGATCGTGCTGCACTACGACCCCTCGCAGGCCAGCGTGCTGGCCGTCGTGCGCGGCTTGCTGGCGCAGACGCTGATGCAGGAGGTCAGCCGCTCCGCCCTCAGCCCTGCGGGCCTGGGCGAGATGCAGCGCCAGGTCAGCGGCGCGGCCAGCATGCCCGATGCCCGGCGCGCCGACCTGAACCGGATGTTCGACGCCATCGGCGCCGTGCAGCGCCAGGACACGGCGGCGGCGAGCTCAGCTTCAGCGCCCGAGGCGGGCGGCCTGTCCATGCCCTACACCACCCGCGAGGTCGAGGCCGTGCAGTCCAACGCCAATGCCGCGCCCGTGGCCTACAACAGCTATGCGCATTCCTTTGCCGGCATGGGCGTGCAGTTCATCCTGATGGCGGGTGTCGACATGGCCGTGGGCCTGCTGCTGATGCGCCGCCTGGGCCTGTGGAAGCGGCTGCGCGCGGCGCCGCTGTCGCGCACCCAGCTGCTGGGCAGCCGTGTGCTGGCCAGCGCGCTGATCTCGCTGATCGTCTTCACCGTCATCTACGCGGTGGCCATTGCCGCGTTTGGCGTGCGCGTGCTCGGCAGCCCGGCCGGCTTTGCGCTGGTGCTGGTGAGCTTCTCGCTGCTGACGGCCAGCTTCGGCCTGCTGGTGGCCGCCCTGGGCGGCACGCCCGAGGCTACCCGCGGCCTGGCCATCCTCACCACGCTGCTGATGGTGATGCTGGGCGGCGCCTGGGTGCCGGCATTCATCTTCCCCGAGTGGCTGCAGACCGTGTCGCTGGCCGTGCCGACGCGCTGGGCCGTCGATGCGCTGGACGCGATGACCTGGCGCGGTCAGGGCTTTGCCGAGGCGTTGCTGCCGACCGCCGTGATGCTGGGCTTCACCGCCGTGTTCATGGCGGTGGCGGTGTGGCGGTTCCGGTGGGAGGAATGAGGGGTCAGCGCGGTGCTTGCGCCGGCACCAGCCGGCTTGACCACAGCGGCTGCCGTGCCAGTTCTGCGGCGGTGACCTCGTCGGCCGTCACGGCGTACTCATTGCTGCTGCGCTCCACGAAATAGGCCGAGCGGTAGCGCTGCAGCAGCCCGCCGAGTGCCCTGCGGGCCTGGCTGGAAGGACCGTTGAAGGTGAGAGTCAGCGTGGTCATGGTCGGGGCTTCCGTGAAGTGAGGCCGACGGGTTGTTGATGTCGGCCCCTCTTTGAACGCTGGCACGGCGGCGCGGTTGACGGGCGAGGTTGATACAGCTTGTGAGCGGCGGGCGCGTCAGGCCAATGGCCGGATGTCATCCAGCGCCTTGGCCTGCGCATCGTGCAGCGCGACGAGGTCCATGAGGTCAGGGGCGTCCTGTCCATCGCCCAGCGTCTCCAGGTAGCGGCAGGCGGCATAGGCCTCAGCCTCGCGTTCGTAGCGCCGTACCCAGGCTTCGCGCTCGGGCAGGCGCTCCGGGCGGATGGGCCAGACGCCTGGGCGCGGCTTGAGGTGGTCGGGGATGCCGATGCGCCAGGGCTTGGCGGTCAGGCGGGCGCGGAAGCAATGCTGGTTCAGGCACATGCGGGCGTAGATGGGGTCGGTGCCGACGGCAGCGAAGAACTCGCGGGTCTGTGCCGCGTCCGCCGTCATGCGGGCATGCGTGGCGATCAGCCGCATGCCCGCCGGTGTGCGGTAGATGCGCAGGCGCCAGTCGGTGTGGCGCGCCATGAAATCCTTGATGCGTTGCAGCGCGCGTTCCTCGCTTGCGTCTGTCCGGCGCTTGGCAAGCCCGTGAGTGAACACGCTGCCGAGCAGGTAGCTGCCGATGGCGCCGATGATGCCCACCACGCCGACACTGAGCGCGAGCAGAACAGCCACGCTCACACCAACCAGCAGCAGTTGCAGGCCCACCCGGAGTGCTGCGGGCGGCTCGGTGCCGAAGTCCACGTCCGCGATCAACAGGTCCGGCACGTTCAGGCAGCGCGCGCCATAGGCATTGCGCGTGATGACCGCCTCGCCATGCCGGGCCAGCACCTCCTCGCGGATGGGCAGGCCCTGGGCGCCGTTGTAGGTCAGCTTCAGGTCACGGCGTGGCACCGCTTCGCCGCTGGCGGCACGCTGTGCCGCCTCGGCCACGCGCAGTTCGGCCTGGGCCTGCGCGTCGGCCGCGCTGGTGTCGGACCAGCCAAAGCGCCGCAACGTGACGTCGCGGCCTTCTTTTGCTCGCGCGGTGGTGCGGGCTTCGGCCCAGAAGCTCGGAACGATCATCGTGTCTCCCTGCGTGCCGCGACTCGCCACGGCACGGGGCGGGAGACTAGCGGATCGCCGTGACCCAGCGCCCGAACCGCGGCGCCATGCGCCAGCCGTCCTCGCCCAGCCAGTCGGCCGCCACCAGCACATGGTGGGCGCGGCCGATGAGCTTCTCGCGTGCCACGGTGCCGATGAAGCGGGAGTCCTCGCTGTTGTCGCGGTTGTCGCCCAGCAGGAAGTAGTGCCCCGCCGGCACCGTCCTCTCGGCGAAGTCGCGCCGCGCGCGCAGCGACGGCAGGAACTGCACGGCGTGCGCTCGCCCGTCGAGGTCCTCGTTGGCGCGCACGGCGTCGACCACCCAGCCGGGCGCGACGGTCTCGCCCTGCGACTGCTTGTCGCTGTAGCTCAGCGGCCGGCCATTCAGGATCAGCACGTCCTCGCGCATGGCGATCCGGTCGCCCGGCAGGCCGACGATGCGCTTGATCAGGCGCGTGCCGCCGGCCGGCGAACTGAGCGTGACGACGTCGCCGCGCTGCGGCTCGCCAAGCGGCAGCAGCACCACGTCGGTCAGCGGCAGCTTGAGGTCGTAGGCCAGCCGGTTGACGAGCACCACGTCGCCCTCCAGCAGCGTGGGCCGCATCGAGCCCGAGGGGATGGGATTCCAGTCGGCCACCGCCGTGCGCAGCAGCGCCAGGCCGAGCAGGAAGACGATGAAGCCGCGGTTGGCCTTGAGGGTGTGGCGGAGGTTTTTCATGCCGCCATGGTGCGAGTGGCGGCGATGGCGCGGCAGGCGCAGCGGGCGAATGGCAGGGTCAGCCGGGCGAATGGTGAATCCGGCGAATGAGCTGCCGACGGCGCGTCGGTTTCAGGCGGCGTCCGCCGTGACGACGCGGTTGCGCCCGGTCGCCTTGGCGCGGTAGAGCGCATCGTCCGCGCGGCGGATGACGGCCTTCAGGTCGAGGTCGGCCGGGCCGTACTCCGACACGCCGATGCTGACCGTCACGCGGATGCCCGAGTTCGACGCCGCCACATGGGTCGCGACGCGCTGGGCCAGCGCCTCGGCGTCGCGCAGCGGCGTGCGCGGCAGCAGCACGCAGAACTCCTCGCCGCCCCAGCGGCCGACGCGGTCGTCGCTGCGCAGCGCGCCGCGCAGGCTGGCCGATATGCCCTGCAGCACATGGTCGCCTTCGGCGTGGCCGTGCTGGTCGTTGATGGCCTTGAAGTGGTCAACGTCCACCATCATCAGCGCGTAGCCCGTCTTGCCCTGCAGCGCGCAGGCGTGTGCGGCTTCAAGCTGCTGCAGCAGGCCGCGGCGGTTCAGCGCGCCGGTCAGCTCGTCGGTCTTGGCCTGCCGGCTGAGCAGGTCCAGCACCCGGCCCAGCACCAGGCGGATGTGGGCCAGGTTGATGAGGCCGCCGACAAAGAGCACGGCAATCGCCAGCGGGATGTTGGCGTGGCCGGGCGCATCGATGGAGATCTTGGTCGTGGCGCCGATGAGCAGGGCCTGCACGCCGCGCACCAGCAGGGCGGCGCCCAGCAGGCTGTAGCCGGCCGCGGCGATGGGCGCGAACAGCGGCGTGGCCGCGCGGCCCAGGCGCCACATCAGGCTGACGCTGGCCAGCATCATGGTGGCGCAGCCAAAGCAGACGACGGCGACGCGCAGGCCGTGGCCGTTTTCGAGCAGGAAGCTCGCGGCAATCGCTGCGGCCGCAAAGGCCAGCCCCAGCGCGTAAGGCCGCCAACCCGGTCGCCGGCCCCAGTGCAGGGCCAGGCCGCGGTGTTCCATCATCGATGCCGCGACGATCAGCAGGTCAGCCAGATTGCGCGGTGCGCTGCCGCTGGGCCAAGGGGGCACGAACAGCGCCAGGCCCATGGCCAGCAGCAGCCAGAACAGTGCGAAATGACCCTCCACCGCCTGCCAGCGCCGCGCCAGGCGCGCCGTCATGGCCCATGCCACCGCATGCACGAAGAACTGCACCGAGACGAGCGCGATCAGCAGGGGTTGCGCGGTCAAGTGAGGGCTTTGCAGGATGACGAAGCCCGCAGTGTGACCCATGACTCGTGTCCCGCGTCTTCGGGCCGAGCGCCGGGCCGCTCCCAAGCCGGCCCACATGGCGATGTGCGAGCGGCTCAATGCCGCGAGCATCGCCGTCCCCTTGGGGGGACCGGCCAGGCTGCCCGCGTTCAGCCGGGCAAGCCTGGGCGAGGGGCCAACATTCAAGCCGGCGGATCCTTCAGGCGCGTGCGCGACACGGCCATCATGATGCCGATGCCGGCGACGATGAGGCAGGCGATGGCCACGTAGGTAGCCGCCAGGCCGGCGCTGATCAGCGCCCAGGCGACGCCGCCAAGCAGCACCGCGAGGCCGAGGATGTAAAGGGCGAAAGACATATCAGCTCCACAGGAGTCGTGTGCGATTGACTCTAGTGGCGCCGCCACCACGCCATGGTCGGACGGGCCTGCACCCGGTCGTAGGCAGCTTCCTACCGACGGGGCTGGCCTGCGCCGGCAGTTGGCGGCCCTGGCGCGGGCTATCGTGCCGCTCATCTGAATCGTTATTGGCGAGGTGGCCATGCTGAGGAACTCGACGCGATCCGAGGTGATCGGCCTGGTGGCCTGGCTGGCGCTCACCTTTGTGGCGGCGGCCGTGGGCGCCATCGCATCCATGGATGCGCCGGCCTTCTACGGCCAGCTTGCCAAGCCCGACTGGGCACCGCCGGCAGGGGTGTTCGGCCCGGTGTGGTCGTTGCTCTACCTGCTGATGGGCGTTGCCGCCTGGCTGGTGTGGCGCGAGCGGCCGTCGCAAAGCGTGGACGGTGCGCTGGGCCTGTACCTCATGCAACTGGTGGCGAACGCGCTTTGGTCGTGGCTGTTCTTCGGCGCGCACCTGGGTGCGCTGGCATTCGCCGACGTGCTGCTGCTGTGGGCCCTCATTGCCATCACCGCGGCCGCCTTCTGGCGCATCCGCCGGCTGGCCGGCCTGCTGCTCGTGCCTTACCTCGCCTGGGTCAGCTTTGCGTCGGCGCTGACGTGGGCGGTCTGGCAGCGCAACCCGGGCCTGCTCTAGGAGCCTGTCGGCCCTCCCGGGGCGCAGGTGCCGTCTACCCCGACGGTAAACTGCCTCGATGCCCGTTCTGCTTGCTCTCGACAGCTCCACCGACACGATGGCCCTGGCCCTCGTGACGCCGGGGCAGACGAAGCTGTTCGAGGCGGCGGGCGGCGCCCAGGCCTCGGCGCGCATGCTGCCCGAGATCAAGGCCTTGCTGGCGGCGGTGGGCGTGACCATGGACGACCTGGACGCCATCGCCTTCGGCCAGGGCCCGGGCGCCTTCACCGGCCTGCGCACGGCCTGCGCGGTGGCCCAGGGCTTGGCTTTTGGCCTGTCCAAGCCCGTGCTGGCCATCGACAGCCTGATGCTGGTGGCCGAGGACGCCCGTGCCCAGGGCGCGGGTGACGACATCTGGGTGGCCATGGACGCGCGCATCGGCGAGATCTACGCGGCGCGCTACCGCTGGGCCGATGGCGCCTGGCAGGTCGTCGAAGCCCCCGCTCTCTACGCCCCGCAGGCACTCACAGCCCATTGGGCCCAGCCGGCCGCCGTGGCCGGGTCGGCGCTGACCGAATATGCCGCCGCGCTGGGCACGGTGGCCAACGCCTGGCCGCACGCCCGCTCGCGCGCCGCCGCGTTGGGCGCCTTGGCGCTCGCCGCTTGGCAGCGCGGCGACACGCTCGACGCCGCTGAGGCCCTGCCGGTCTACGTGCGTGACAAGGTGGCGTTGACGACGGCCGAGCGGGCGGTGAAGGTATGAGCGCCGCGCAGGGCCGCCCCAAGCAAGCTCGCTCCCGCTTGGCGGGACAGGCCGTAGGCCGAAGGGTGCACCAATGAGCGCCCAACTGGACCGCCAGCCACCGCCCTGGGACGCCGACGCGATGCGCGTGCCCGACCTCACCGAGGTCATGGCCGTCGAACGCCAGGCCTACCCGGTGCCGTGGACGCATGGCAACTTCGTCGACTCGCTGGCCGCCGGCTACCCGGCCGAAGTGCTGCGCGGGCCGCGCGCGGAGCTGCTGGGCTACTGGGTCGCCATGCCGGGCGTGGACGAATTGCATCTGCTCAACATCACCGTCGTGCCCGCCTGGCAGGGGCGCGGCCTGGCCGTCGCCATGCTGGACCGGCTGGTGGCCTGCTGCCGCGCGCGCGGCCTGACGCAGCTGTGGCTGGAGGTGCGTGTCGGCAACGAGCGCGCGCGGGACGTCTACCTGCGCTACGGCTTTGCCGAGGTTGGCAGGCGGCGCGCCTACTACCCCGTGCAGCAGGGGCCGCGCGAGGACGCCGTGCTGATGAGCCTCTCCGTGGCGGTCTGACATGAGCTGGGACGAACGCCAGAGGGCCATGCTGGCCGAGATGGGTTTCAAGCTGCCGATGCGCGCGGTGGTTGAGGCCGTCGAGCCTGATGAGCCCGCGGTTGCCGTCATCGAGCGGCCCGCCGTGTCGGCACCGCCTGCGGTCATCTCACGGCCACCGATGGCTGCGCCCTCCCCGGCTCCAGCTCCAGCTCTCCGCCTCGCCCCGGCCCTGCCCGCCACCTTCGCCGGCCTGGACACCCCCGCGCTGCGCGAGGCCGTGTCCACCTGCCGTGCCTGCGGCCTGTGCGAGCAGCGCCGCAATGCCGTCTACGGCAACGGTGCCGTGCAGCAGGCCCAGTGGCTGGTCGTCACCGACCCGCCGGACGACGCCGACGACGCCTCGGGCCAGGCCTTGAGCGGCGACGCCGGCCGGCTGCTGGACCGCATGCTGCTGGCCGCCGGCCAGACGCGGCTGGGCGAGGCGCCGACGGCCTTCGTGACGCCGCTCGTCAAGTGCCGCCCGCCGCGCGGCCGTGCGCCGCAGGTGGCCGAGCTGGATGCCTGCGAGGCCGTGCTGGCCCGCCAGATCGAACTGCTGCAACCGCGCCTAGTGCTGGCGCTGGGCCTGCAGGCTGCACGCCGCCTGACCGGCCTGACCGAGCCGCTCGGCCGGCTGCGTGGCCGCGTGCATGCCTGGCGTGATCTGCCCGTGGTGGTGAGCTACCACCCGGCCTACCTCCTGCGTTCGCCCGCCGACAAGGCCGGCGCCTGGGACGATCTGCGCCTGGCGCTTGCGACCTTGACGACATGACAGTGAACGCGGTCGACATCCTCCGCTCCGTCGAGGCGGCGCGCTTCAAGCTGCTGGCCGACTACCTGCCCGCCTGGATCGCCCTCTACGACTCCAAGACCCAGGTCTGCCTGTTCGCCAACCGCGGCTATGCCGAGGCCTTCGGGGAGACCGAGCAGGGCATCCTGGGCCGGACCTTCGCGCAGATCATCGGCGCCGAGGCGGCGGCACTGATCCAGCCGGCCGTGGACCGCGTGCTCAGCGAGCGCGTCGCGGTCAGCTACGAGCGCGAGCTGCCCGAGGCCGACGGCACGCCCCGCTGGATCGAGGTCCACCTCATCCCGCAGCTGGGCGAGGACGGTGAGCCGGTGGCCAGCTGCGTGCTGGTCAACGACATCACCAAGCACCGCCTGGCCGAGCGCCAGCTGCGCGAGTCCGAGGCGCGGCTGGACAAGTTCATGCTGGCCACCGTCGAGGGCATCCTCTTCCACAGGGACGGCATCACGACGGACGTGAACCCGCCCTGCTGCGAGCTGGTCGGCTACACGCTGGAGGAGATGGTGGGCCGGCATGTGCTGTCCTTCATCGCCGCCGACGAGCTGCCCAAGGTCAAGGAGGTCATGCGCCAGGGCAAGGAGCTGCGCTACGAGACGGCGGTGACGCACAAGGACGGCACGCGCATCCCGGTCGAGTTCATCGTGCGCACGCTGGAGCGCGACGGCGAGAAGCTGCGCATGACCATCGTGCGCGACATCCGCGACCGCCTCGCCAGCGCCGCCCGCATCCAGCACCTGGCCCACCACGACGCGCTGACCGGCCTGCTCAACCGCGCCGCCTTCATGGACCGCATGGCCCTGCTGCTCAAGCATGCCGAGCGCAAGGGCGAGATGCTGGCGCTGCTGTTCATCGACCTGGACAACTTCAAGCGCGTCAACGACTCGCTGGGTCATCTGGAGGGCGACAGCGTGCTGACGACGGTGTCCGAGCGCCTGGTGGGCGCGCTGCGCGGCAGCGATCTCATCGGCCGCTTCGGCGGCGACGAGTTCGTCGTGCTGCTGAGCGACCTGGAGACGCGCGCCGACATCGTCGTCGTGCTGGAGGCGCTGCTGTCGGTTGTCGAGGTGCCCGTCAAGGCCGACGGCCGGGCGCTGTCGGTCACGCCGTCCATCGGTGTGGCCGTCTTCCCGCAGGACGGCCGGCAGGCCGAGGAACTGATCCAGCACGCCGACACGGCCATGTACCGCGCCAAGGCCCGCGGCCGCGCGACCTACCAGTTCTTCGAGCCGGCGCTGGCCGAGACGGCCCTGCGCGACCTGGTGCTGGAGGCCGAGCTCGCGCAGGGCCTGACGCGCAACGAGTTCGAGCTCTTCTTCCAGCCCCAGGTCGATTCAGCCACGGGCCAGCTTTCCGGGGCCGAGGCGCTGCTGCGCTGGCGCCACCCGCAGCGCGGCCTGTTGAGCCCCGACACCTTCATCTTCGTCGCCGAGCGCCACCGCCTGATGTTGGCGTTGGGCGAGTGGGTCATGCGCGAGGCCGCCGTCACCGCGCGGCGCTGGCGCGAGCAGGGCATGACCAGCGCACACGGGCCAATGCGCATCGCCGTCAACCTGTCGCGCATGCAGTTCCACCTCGACGGTTTTGCCGACACGGTCAAGCGCGTGCTGACCGAGACCGGCGCCAAGGGCCAGTGGCTGGAGCTGGAGCTGACCGAGCGCATGCTCATTGAGGACATCGAGCACGCGCCCGCCACGCTGGCCCAGCTGCGCGCCATGGGCTTGACCGTGTCGGTCGACGATTTCGGCACCGGCTACACCTCGCTGGCCCACCTGACCGAGCTGCCGCTGGACAAGCTCAAGATCGACCAGAGCTTCACCATGCGCCTGCCCGACGACGTCGGCGCCCAGGCCATCACCCGCGCCATCGTGCAGATGGCGGTGGGCCTGGGCCTGACCGTCACGGCCGAGGGCGTGCGCACGGCGGCGCAGTGGCAGCTGCTGGCGAGCTGGGGCTGCCAGCAGCTGCAGGGCGAGCTGGTGGGCCTGCCGATGCCGGCGGCGGACTTCGAGGCCTGGGTGAAGGCCAGATGAATCTGGCCGAGCGCATCCATGCCGAGATCGCCTCTGCCGGCGGCTGGCTGCCGTTTGACCGCTTCATGGCCATGGCGCTCTACGAGCCGGGCCTGGGCTATTACGCCGGTGGCCGGCGCAAGTTTGGCCAGATGCCCAGCGAGGGCTCGGACTTCGTCACCGCGCCCGAGATGTCTCCGCTGTTCGGCCGCGCGCTGGCGCGTCAGCTCAAGCAGGCGCTTGCAGTCAGCGGCTGCGGCGAAGTCATGGAGTTCGGCGCCGGCTCGGGGGCACTCGCCGCCCAACTCATCGCTGAGCTGGATGCGCTGGACGCGGGCCTGGTGCGCTACCGCATCGTCGAGCTGTCGGCCGAGCTGCGCGAGCGCCAGCGCGAACGGCTAAGCCACTGGGGTGAGCGTGTCGAATGGCTGGACACGCTGCCCGAGCAGATCGAGGCCGTCGTCATCGGCAACGAGGTGCTGGACGCGATGCCCGTGCAGCTCGTGGCCTTCGACGGCCAGGTCTGGCGCGAGCGCGGTGTCATCTCCGCCGCCGAGGGCTTCGCCTTCGCGGACCGCGACAGCCACCTGCGCCCGCCGCTGGAAACCGGCCTGGTGCCCGGCACCGTCACCGAGATCCACCCGCAGGCCGAGGCGTTCACGCGCACGCTGGCCCGCTCGCTCAAGCGCGGCGCGGCCTTCTTCATCGACTACGGCTTCCCCGAGACCGAGTACTACCACCCGCAGCGCCACGGCGGCACGCTGATGTGCCACCAGGCCCACCTGGCCGACGCCGACCCGCTGGTGGTCGTGGGCGACAAGGACATCACGGCCCACATCAACTTCACCGGCATTGCGCTGGCGGGTCAGGACGCCGGCCTGGTCGTGCTGGGCTATACCAGCCAGGCCAACTTTCTGCTCAACTGCGGCATCGCCGAGCTGCTGACCGGCGCGTCACTGGGTGAGCGGGCCATGGCCCACCGCCTGCTGGCCGAGCACGAGATGGGCGAGCTGTTCAAGGTGGTCGGCTTCGCGCCGCTGAATGCGCCGTTCGACGCGATTGGTTTTGAACGCGGGGACCGTTCGCACAAACTCTGAGGAGTTGTGAATGAAGGCTTGGCTGTTGTTGATGTTGTGCGCCGGACCGGCGCTGGCCGAGGACATAACGGTGGCACGCAGCCTCGCGGCCACCTGCGCCAACTGCCACGGCACTCACGGCCGACCGCGCGGCCCGGCCATGCCACCGCTGGCCGGCATGAAGGCCGAGGTGATGCTGGAGGCGCTGGCCGACTACCGCAGTGGCCGCCAGCCGGGCACGGTCATGCCGCAGATCGTCAAGGGCTACACCGAGGCCCAGTTGCGCCTGGTGGCGGCCTACTTTGCTGCGCAGGCCAAGCCATGATCGCGCGGCGCCAACTCATCGCGGCGGGCGGCCTGGCGCTGGTGGGCTGCGCGACGCCAACGACCAGCCTCGGCCGCGTCGTCGTCGTGGGTGGTGGCTTTGGCGGCGCGACGGCGGCGCGCTACCTCAAGCTCTGGGGCGGCGCGGATGTCGACGTCACGCTGGTGGAGCGCAACGAGGGCTTCATCTCCTGCCCCATGTCCAACCTCGTCATCGCCGGCGTGCGCGACGCCATCAGCATCGGCCAAGGCTATGCCGGCCTGGAGGCGCAAGGCGTGAAGCGCGTGCGCGGCGAGGTCGTGGCCATCGATCCTTCGGCCAAGTCGGTCCGCCTGGCCGATGGCACGACGCTGCGCTGGGACCGCCTCATCCTCGCGCCCGGCGTCGACTTCATGCTCGACGGCATTCCCGGCCTGGCGGCGGCCTACGACAGCGGCCGCGCCGTCCATGCCTGGAAGGCCGGCCTGCAGACGCTGGCGCTGCGCCGCCAGCTGCAGGACCTGCCCGATGGCGGCGTCGTGCTGATGAGCATCCCCAAGGCACCCTACCGCTGCCCACCGGGGCCCTACGAGCGCGCCTGCCTGATCGCCTCGTTCCTGCGTCGCGCCAAGCCGCGCGCCAAGCTGCTGGTGCTGGACGCCAACCCCGAGGTGCAGAGCAAGAAGGCGCTGTTCGAGCGCGCGTTTGCGCAGCATCACGCCGGGGTGCTGGAGTACCGGCCCAATGCCGAGCTGAAGGAAGTGGCCGGCGGCGTCGCGCGCTTCGAGTTCGAGGACATCAAGGCCGACGTGCTGAACCTGATCCCGCCGCAACGCGCCGGTGATCTGGTCAAGGACTTCGCCAACGTGAACGGTCGGTGGGTGGGCGTCGACTGGCTGACGATGCAGGCGCAGGCCGCGCCCGGCGTGCACGTCGTTGGCGACGCCATCCTGTCGGCCCCCGGCATGCCCAAGTCCGGCCACCTGGCCAACCAGCAGGCCAAGCTCGCGGCGGCGGCCGTGCTGGCGCTGCTGCAGGGCGAGGCGGTGAACCCGGCGCCGGTGGTGATGAACACCTGCTACAGCTTCGTCACGCCGGCCGAGGCCATGCATGTGGCCTCGGTCCACCAGTACGACGCGGTGGAGAAGACGATGAAGACGGTGCCGGGCTCGGGCGGTGTGTCGGCCGCCGCCAGCGCGGCCGAGGCGGCCTATGCGCTGGGCTGGGCCGACAACATCTGGACCGACACGCTCGGGTTGTGAATCACCAACTGCCGGTGTTGGGCATGGACGCCCAGGGCTCGGCCGGTGCCAGGGCCGGGCCGTGCTGCAGCAGCTCGATGGAGATGCCGTCCGGTGAGCGCACGAAGGCCATGCGGCCGTCGCGCGGCGGACGGTTGATGAGGACGCCGTGGTCCATCAGCTTCTGGCAGGCGGCATAGATGTCGTCCACCGCATAGGCCAGGTGGCCGAAGTTGCGGCCACCGGTGTAGGCCTCGGCCTTGCCGTCGGCATCGGGCCAGTTGTAGGTCAGCTCGACTTGCGCGTCATCATCCCCGGGCGCGGCCAGGTAGACCAGCGTGAAGCGGCCGCCCGCGTGCTCGGAGCGCTTGACCTCGTGCAGGCCGAGGGCGTCGCGGTAAAAGCGCATTGACGCATCGAGATCTTCGACGCGGACCATGGTGTGAAGGTATTTCATGCGCGCATTTTCACGGTTGCCGCTGCCCGCGTCAGGGCCGGTAGAAATAGGGAATGCCGCAGAGCAGGACGCCCATGCCCACCAGCAACCAGACGTTGGCAATGAAGTAGGGGAACACCATCAGCGCCAGGCCGCAGCACAGCGGCACCCAGGCGCGCTGCTTCTTGCCGTAGATGAAGAAGCCTGCGCCGATGGAGCCGAACAGAAGTCCCCAGAGCAGGGTGGAGGTGTCCATCGACGCTGTTCCGGTCAGCGCGGCGGCTGAGGCTGTTCGCCCGGGGGCTTGGGGAAGCGCGGCTTTCTGCCGAGGCCGCGCACCCATGCCGGGCACTTGCCGTCGCCCGCGCCGCCAAAGCCGCCGGAGGGCGAGCAGATGAAGCGGCCCTCGGCGTCGTAGAGCGGATTGAACTGGTCGCAGCACATCGGCGTGAAGAGATAGACCGGCCGGTCATCCGGGCCCACGAAGGACGTCACGTCTTGCACGCGCGGCCGGGCATCGGCCTCGAAGGCGCGGATGCGCTCGCGGACGGCGGCGTTGGGCGCGGCCGTGGACAAGGGCGCCGGCTCGCCGAACTCGACGGCGCTGCAGGCCGCAGCGGCCAACGCCAGGGTGACGCTGACGCCGACGGCAATGCCGGCGTACCAGCGGGCATTCGGAGTGAACTTGGGCATGCGCATGGCCGCGCAGTATGCCGACGTCAGTGGCCGGCTGCCACCTGCTCGGCATGGGCCTTCATCGCCTGCAGGCCCGCGTCGATCATGGCGGCGACGGCCGGCGCCAGCGCGTGGGGCAGCAGATCGGCGATCCAGACCACGCGGCAGCGCGAGCCGCCCTCATCAAAGATCTGCGTTGATGCGTTGTGGTGAGTGAGCCGTCCGCCAACGGCCGACCAGGCGATGCGGCGGGTGTCGTCGTTGATGTCGATGATGAGTTCGCGTGCCGTCATTCCGTTGGCGAAGCGGAGCTGGCGGGCTTCGTCGCCATCCATCGTGCATTCGGTGATGAAGGCCGGCGCGAGGCGGGTGTGCAGGGCGCCGGGGTCGCGCATCGCATCCCAGAGGGTGGCGGCGGAGACGTCGACGAGGATTTCGCGGTGGATGGAGGCCATGGCCGTCTCCCGAGTGGAGTGTTCATTCTGACCAGCGCGGCGGCGTATGCTGGCCGGAATCGGACATCTCCATCGCCGAATCCAGGCTCAGTAATCCAGCCACTCCATCGGCGCGACGAGTGCACCACCGCGGATGCGCTCCAGCGTGCCCGTCAGCACGTCGATGTTGTTGTCGAAGCTGCCGTGGCTGGCGGCGATCTGCTTGCCGGTCTTGGTGGTACGCACTGTGGGCGCCGTGACCTTGTGCAGCAGGTCGCCCGCAGGCCACAACTTGCGCCAAGCCGCGATGTCCTGGCGGGCCTGGCCGTCGGCCCATTGGTCGCCGGCCCACAGCGGGTCGCTCGCCACCAGCGCGCGCTCCATGCCCAGCAACGGCTGCTTGCGGATGTCGTCCAGCGCACGCGACACGAGGTAGAGCAGGGACTTGCCGTAGATGTCGTGCTCGGCATTGGGCAGGCCGTCGGCGCGCTCGTTGCTGTCGGTCAGCACATGCAGGCGCAGGTCCTTGAGCGACAGCGCGCCGGCTTGGCTGGCGGCGCCGTAGTGCTGCACGGCGAAGGCGCTGGAGCAGGCGGCTGCGTACAGCTCGCAGCTGGCGGCCTGCACCGTGTCGGGCCCGCTAAGGCGACCCAGCAGGTGGCCCAGCAGGATGGAGCCGGCCGAGTGGCCGACGAGGTGGACCTCCAGCGTCTTGCCGTTCTTGGCCAGCGAGTCGCGCAGCTCGCGCAGCAGGCGGGCGGTGAGGTCCAGCACATGGTCGGCCGTCTCGCCGCCTGCGGCGTTCTCGCGCATCTCGCTCCAGATGCCGCGGGCGAACTGGCGGCCCACGGCCTCGATGGCGCGGTCCTTGGCCTCGGCCACCGCCTCGCGCAGTCGGTCCAGCCAGCCTTCGCTGCGGTCGCCGTCGATGACGCGGTGGGCGAGGTCCTCGACCATGTCCATCAGCGTCTCGCCCGGGCCGGTCTTCCAGGTGAAGAACAGCGGGTAGATGCCGTTGGCCAGAAAGTAGGGCGCCATCACACGGATGCGCTGGACGGAACCGATCTCGGAGTTCAGGCCGCCGTGGGCGTAGAGGGCGAGCTTGACGACCTTGTCCTTGCGGCCCTTGCACCAGGCCAGCGGGCGCTCCACTACCAGCTCGCGCGCCAGGCCCACGCGGTCATCGCGGGCGCGGGTGAAGTCCGTGGACATCAACTGGCCGTTGTTGCCCGAGACCAGCGTGTGCGTGTAGGCCTCGTCGGTGCGCAGCGGCTGGTAGGGCTTGTGCTCGAACGGGTGGTTGAAGGGCCAGGGGTCGTCCTGCGGGTTATCGCCCACGCACAGCGTGGCGGCGACATCGCTGAGGCCGCGGCCGGCCATGACGCGAAAGCCACCGACCGCCTGCGCGGCCCCCCTGCCAGGCTTGCCAGCCTTGGCGGCCACCGGCTGGCGCGACAGCATGTCAGACAGGTCCTGCGGCACGCCCAGGGCCACGGCCCAAGCGTCGGTGCCGTTGGTGACCCAGTCTTCATACGGCAGCACCGCGAAGCCGCTGGCGCCCCAGCCGGTGCCCCAGCTGTTCTGCACGACGAAGCCGCGCTCGTTGAAGCCGACCAGTGCGAAGGCATGGCCGCCGGTCTTGCTCGTCATGCGCGCAATGCGCGGCAGCTTGTCGTGGCTGGCCGGCATGGGCGACTCGTCCAGGGTCCAGCCGTCATGCACGTCGCCCGACACGTAGACGGCGCCGATCTCGTAGATGGCTGCCTGCATGTCGACGACGCTCTTCTTGTCGACGCGGTAGTAGACGCCGAGCGGTCGCCGCGTCGCATCCTCGTCCCAGCCGGCCGAGGGGCGCTGGAAGACGCCGCCGCCGTTGGCGTCCAGCGGGTAGGGCCAGAGCGTGGACGAGCAGACGCCGTGCTTGTGCCAGCCCTTGAGCGCACCGCGGCAGGACGAGCCCTCGTAGTCCTGGCCCGGCCATTCGTCATACAGCTTGGCCAGCTCGTAGAACATGCGCGGGCTGACGGCGTCGGGCAGCTTGACGCGCGGCGCGTCGAGGTGGCGCAGCCAGTAGAGGTAGTTGGTCACGCAGGCCAGGCCGAAGCCGGTGCAGGCGCCCTCGTTGCCCTGGTTGAGGATGCGGCCGGACTTGACGTAGGCCGGCAGCAGCTTCTTCAGGTCGGCGTCCTGCGGCCAGCGGGCCGGCAGCGAGCGCAGCGGCGCGCGGTAGACGAGGTCGCGCAGGTCCAGCCGGTCGGGGCGGGCGTCGAGCTTGGGAGCGGGGACGGCGTTGGCCGTGGCCTTCTTCGCTGTGGTCTTCGCTGCGGCGGGCTTCTTGGTCTTGGTGGCCATGGGGGTCTCCTGCTGATCGGCGGATCATGGCCCGCCGACTGGCGCCGGGACAAGCAGGTTGGCCCGATTGATCCCCATGTTGAAGGACGCCGCTGGCGGGTACAAGCCGGCCGATGAGCCGCCCCATCCGGCCGTCGCTGCTGCGCGGGTTTGAGTAGCGTATCGGGGCGAAACCTAAATACTTCTGCGGGTGACAGGACCTCGGCCCGGCGCGAGGCTGCACCCGCGATTCACGGGAGGAGTTCGAGATGTGTGATGTCAAGCAATCGCTGCGCTGCGTCGTCGGCTGGGGGCTTTCGGTCTCGCTGGGGCTGGCCGTGTGCCTGCCGGCGCAGGCCGTCAGCCCCGACCTTGCGCGGGCGGAACTCGGCAAGCTGCAGCAGCGCGTGCGCACCCTGCTGGAACAGGGAAGCCAACATGCAGCCAATTGCGACCGGGCCAAGGCAGGGCGCAAGGCGGCCGATGACGACCTGCTCGCGGCGGATGTCGCGAATGACGTTGACTTTGCCAAGATGACGCGGGCCGCTCAGCGGGCCCAGCAGCAGGAGGGCGCGGACTGTGCGCTCAAGACCATGCACGAGGACCGGCTGGACGTGGCGCGTGGGCTGCTGCGCCAGGCGGCGATCGCCTTCGAGCATTGCCGCACGGACGAGAAGCCCGAAGACAAGGCAGCGGCTTGCGAGCGCACGGAAACGCTGGCGTCGGACGTGGCGCGCGCCGGCGCATCGGGCGACAAGGCAGCCTCCGTCATCGCGGCGGCCCAGACGGCGCAAGGCAGCGCCACGCAGTTGAAGAAGGACGCGGAGAAGGCCTTCGAGACGGGCGACAAGGCCGTCGGCCGTGCACTGGCGGAGTACGACAAGCACCCGACGGCCGAGACGGCCAAGGTCCTGCAGGCGGCGCAACGTTCGCGGGAGCGGTCGCTGGACGTGTACGACGCGTCGCAGCACGTGCAGACCATTGCCAACCAGCTCGCGGCAGACGGGCTGGCGCTGGCCAAGTGCAAGGCGCAGACGCCGCCTTGCCCCGAAGACGACCCCGAGGTGAAGTTGCGCGTCGAGCGCGGCTTGGCGCTGGCCGATGACATGGCCCAGCGCAAGTCGGATTCGAAGCGTGCGTTCTCCGAGACCAAGCTGGCCGCCTTCACCATCGAGCCGGCCGTGTTGCGGGCGCCTGACAACCAGAAGGACGACGCGCTCGCCTTCCTCAAGCTCATCGACAGCAACCCCGATGTGAGCAGCCTGTTCGGCGGCGAGGCGATCAGGCTGTCCGCCGGCAAGAAGGGCGGCGAGGCTTCGATCCGCGTGGACCTGGACCGCTTCGTCAGCAACCCGACGAAGGACTTCTCGCTGATCCTGACCGCCCCGGTGGGCGAAGGCAGCTCCACGGCGCTGTACGACAGCGGTGACGGGGTCACGTCGGGGGCCACCGCGACCTTGGCCTACCGTTTCCTGCCGCGTCTGCTGAAGGAGGGGCGCCTGCTGCCCTACCTCTATCAATTCGGCGTGCAGGCCAGCCTCGGCTACGCGGCGCACAGCTACCGGAGCGCGGATGACATTACGCAGACGATGAAGAAGCGGTCCAAGCCCTGGTCGCTGGGCGGGCAGGTCATCTACGCCAACACCAAGGCAACGCTGCTGCACCAGCTCGGCGTCAACTACAAGGTCGAGACCAGCTATGCGGACGGCGTCACCAAGCTCACGCGTTGCCCGCTCGTCCCCACAGGCCAGACCTCGGCGGCCTGCGTGAATGCGTATTTCCAGCCGCCCGAGCAGCGCGCCGGCTGGGAGCTGAGCTACAACGTGCGCTTCAAGGCCGGAGGCGCGGCGCTCTCGCCGTCATTCACCTACGACCGGCGCACGAACGTGAAGTCCTATGAGCTGCCGATCTACCTGATCGGTGACGTCGAGAAGAAGTCGCTGACCGCCGGCGTCTCGTTGCTGCACAGCAGTTCGGGCAAGGACGACATTGCCGCCAAGTCGGCGATCCGGCTCTTCGTCAGCTCACCGTTCTCGCTGTTCGGCGACTGACTCAGCGCCCCAAGGGCGAAACGCCCAGCCAGGCCGCGTGCAGCCAGAACGCGAAGACCGCCCACAGCGCGACGCCGGCGACAACCGTGGCCGCCGTGCCGGCCGCCGTCGGTGCAGGAAGAACCGGCGCAGGCCGGCGCCGCGCCGCGCGGAAGACGAGGATGGCCCATACGAGGAAGCTGCCGAACAGCATCACGTCCGCCAGCGTGTTGTTGGCCAGCAGGTGGGCGAAGGCCCAGACCTTGACCGACAAGGTCATCGGGTGCTGAAGCTTGGCCTTGAAGTGGTTGCGCGGCACGTAGGCGGCGGCCATCAGGATCATGGCGATGAGGACCAGCGCTGCGGCGAGGTGATTCATGCCGCGGATGGGCGGCCACAGCGCGACGGTGGTGAACCGCGCCTGCGAGAAGCCCCACAGGATCAGCCCGAAGCCGATGAGCGACACGAGCGTGTAAAGGCCCTTCCAGCCCTTGTCGCCCAGGCGGGCGATCTGCGCATCGCGCCACTGTGGCGCGAGCGCGCGGATCAGGTGGATGCCGAGGAAAAGGGTGAGGCCGAGGGCGAGCCAGATCATCGAAATCTCCCGTTCAGGTTTGTCGGTCAACGCGCAGGGCCAGGACGACTGAGCTGTTCGTGCGCAGCACGCCGTCGATGTCGCCGATTTCGTCGAGCAGCGCGTCGAGCCGGGCCGTAGTGTCGGCGCGCAGTAGCGCCATGTAATCGAACTCACCACTGACGGAGGCGAGCTGGCGCAGCTCCGGCAGTTCTGTTAGCCGCTTGACGACCTCGCGCCCGGCCTTGGGGCTGACGGTGATGCCGACGAACGCCTGCACGCTGCGCCCCGCCTCATCCCCACCCAGCCGCGCCGTGTAGCCGACGATGCGCCCGCTGGCCTCCAGCCGCGCCAGCCGCGCGACCACGGTGGTGCGCGCCACGCCCAGCTTGCGCGCCAGCGTGGCCGTGCTTTCGCGCGCGTTGGCCTGCAGCAGCAGGATGAGGCGGCGGTCGAGATCGTCGGCGTTGGGGGCGGTGTTTGCCCGCGTTTCATCCATAACGGCGAATCATCGCGACGATTCGACGAATCAGCAATTGCTTTCGTCGAAACATCGCTTTCTTTCGTCAGCGACCCTGCCTAGAGTGCGGCCCAACGCAACACATCGCCTGGAGTCCCACATGAAGATCGCCCTGCTCGGCGCCGGCCACATCGGCCAGACCATCGCCCGCCTGCTGCACGCCACCGGCGACTACCAGGTCACTGTGCTCGACAAGAACCCCGGCTACCTGAAGACGCTGGCCGCCGAGGGCATCGCCACGGCGGAAGTCGACAGCGACAACCGCGCCGCGTTGGCCGCCCAACTGCGCGGCAAGGACGCCGTCGTCAATGCGCTGCCCTACCACCTGGCCATCACCGCCGCCGAGCTGGCGCTGGAGTGCGGCTGCCACTACTTCGACCTGACGGAGGACGTGGCCGCCACCAAGGCCATCAAGGACATGGCCAAGGGCGCCAAGACCGCCTTCATGCCCCAGTGCGGCCTGGCGCCGGGCTTCATCGGCATCGTCGCCCACCACCTGGCCAGCGGCTTCGACTCGGTGCGCGACGTGCAGATGCGCGTCGGCGCGCTGCCCGCCTTCCCGACCAATGCGCTGAAGTACAACCTGACCTGGTCGGTCGACGGCCTCATCAACGAGTACTGCCACCCCTGCGAGGCCATCCACGAGGGCGAAACCATCGCCGCGCTGCCGCTGGAGGGCCTGGAGCACTTCAGCCTGGACGGCACCGAGTACGAGGCCTTCAACACCTCCGGCGGCCTGGGCACGCTGTGCGAGACCTGGGCGGGCAAGGTGCGCAACCTCGACTACAAGACCGTGCGCTACCCCGGCCACCGCGACCTGATGCAGTTCCTGCTCGGCGACCTGGGCTTGAAGAGCGACCAGGGCAACCTGAAGGACATCATGCGCAAGAGCATGCCGGCGACGATGCAGGACGTGGTGCTGGTCTTCGTCACCGTGTCGGGCATGAAGAACGGCGTGCTGCTCCAGGAGGTGTTCGCGCGCAAGATCTTCGCCACGCGGGACGGCGCACAGCCGCTCTCTGCCATCCAGATCACGACAGCCGCGGGCATCTGTGCTGCCGTCGACCTGTTCCGTGAAGGCCGACTGCCGCAGAGGGGCTTCGTGCGCCAGGAAGAGGTCGCGCTGCCGGACTTCCTTGCCAATCGCTTCGGCTCGGCGTATCAACAGTCGCGCCAGGTGGAATCCATCTCCTGAGCAGAATGCCGACCATGAAGCAACAAACCCTCTCCGTTCTCGACGCCCTCGGCGTCCATCTGCCCGGCGCTGGCGACCTGACCGTGCGCTCGCCCATCGACGGCAGCGTGCTCACGCAGCTACCCACCGCCAGCACGGCCGAGATGAAGGCCGCCGTGGGCCGCGCGCACGAGGCCTTCAAGGCCTGGCGCGTGGTGCCGGCGCCCAAGCGTGGCGAGCTGGTTCGCCTGTTCGGCGAAGAGCTGCGCGCGCACAAATCCCAACTGGCCCAGCTCGTCTCGATCGAAGCCGGCAAGGTGACCAGCGAAGGCCTGGGCGAAGTCCAGGAAATGATCGACATCTGCGAGTTCGCCGTCGGCCTGTCGCGCCAGCTGCACGGCCTGACCATCGCCAGCGAGCGCCCCGGCCATCGCATGATGGAGCAGTGGCTGCCGCTGGGCGTCGTCGGCATCATCTCGGCCTTCAACTTCCCCGTCGCCGTGTGGGCCTGGAACTCGGCGCTGGCGCTGGTCTGCGGCGATGCCTGCGTGTGGAAGCCGTCCGAGAAGACGCCGCTGACCGCGCTGGCCACGCAAGCCCTGTTCGAGCGCGCGCTGAAGGCCTATCGCGCTGCGGGCAATGCCGCGCCTGACGGTCTGTCCGAGCTGGTCATCGGCCGCGCCGATGTGGGCGAAGCGATGGTCGACGACACCCGTGTGGCGCTCGTCTCCGCGACCGGCTCGACCCGCATGGGTCGCGCCGTCGGCCCGCGCGTCGCGGCGCGCTTCGGCCGTTCGCTGCTGGAGCTGGGTGGCAACAACGCCATCATCGTCACGCCCAGCGCCGACCTCGACCTGGCCGTGCGCGGCATCCTGTTCGGCGCCTACGGCACGGCCGGCCAGCGCTGCACGACGACGCGCCGCGTCATCGTCCACGAGAGCATCCATGACGCGCTGGTCGACCGCCTGGACCGCGCCCGTGCGCAGCTGCCCATCGGCTCGCCGGTGGAGCAGGGCACCTTGATCGGCCCGCTGATCGACGCGCAAGCCTTCGACGCGATGCAGTTCGCGCTGAGCGCCGCACGCGAGCAGGGCGGCCAAGTGTCGGGCGGCGAGCGCGCGTTGAGCGACCGCTTCCCCGAGGCCTACTACGCCGTGCCCGCGCTGGTGCGCATGCCGTCCCAGACCGAGGTCGTCTGCCACGAGACCTTCGCGCCCATCCTTTACACGCTGAAGTACTCGACGCTGGAAGAAGCCATCGCGCTGCAGAACGGCGTGCCGCAAGGCCTGTCGTCGGCCATCTTCACGACCGACCTGCGCGAGGCTGAAGCCTTCATGAGCGCGGCCGGCAGCGACTGCGGCATCGCCAACGTCAACATCGGCACGTCCGGCGCGGAGATCGGCGGTGCGTTCGGCGGCGAGAAGGAAACCGGCGGCGGCCGCGAGAGCGGTTCGGACGCATGGCGGGCCTATATGCGCCGCACGACGAACACCGTGAATTACTCCAGCGAGCTGCCTTTGGCCCAGGGCGTCAAATTCGACCTGTGATTTCTGGGCTATAGTCTGCGGCTCCTGAAAGCCCAGGTGGCGGAATTGGTAGACGCACTAGTTTCAGGTACTAGCGGGTAACTCCGTGGAGGTTCGAGTCCTCTCCTGGGCACCAAACAAGAAAGGCCAGCACGAAAGTGCTGGCCTTTTGCGTTTGGGGCTCAGGAAGCGATGTCCAGTGGACATCGCGGGAGGACGAGAAAGGCTTGAAGCTGCGCTTCAAGCCGGGGTCGCGGGACGTGACCGAGTCCCCGCTGATGCGCCCTAAATGGGCGCTTCAGCGAGTCGGCCCGGAAAACCACCGCTCCTCAAACTCGCCCGCCGGCACACCCTTCCCAAACCACCACCCCTGTCCCCAATCACACCCCATCTGCTTCAAAGCAAGCATCTGCGCCTCGGTCTCCACGCCTTCGGCCACCACTTCCATCCCCAGCTCACGCGCCATCGTCACGATGGCCCGGCACAGCGCCAGCGCCTTGCCGCCGCCCTCCAGCCCGGCAACAAAGCTGCGGTCTATCTTCACGGTGTCGATCTCGTGGTGCTGCAGATAGCTCAGCGATGAATAGCCGGTGCCGAAGTCGTCCAGCGAGATCGTCAGCCCGGCGTCGCGCAAGGCCCGCAGCCGCTCGGCCACCGCCTCGTCGCGCTCCAGCAGCAGGCCTTCGGTGATCTCCACCGCCAGCGCGTCGCCGCTCAGGCCCATGTCGTGCAGGTAGGCGGCCCAGTCCGGCTGCTCGCGGTGGCTGCGCTCGCCGAGGAACTGCACCGGCGACTTGTTGATGCTGATCTGGAAGCCCTCGCGCCCCGCCGTGCGCCAGGCCAGTGCCTGCGCTGCGGCCGTGCGGAAGACCCAGTCGCCGATGTCGACGATGAGGCCGGTGGTCTCGGCAATCGGGATGAACTGCGCGGGGCTGACATCGCCCAGCTGCGGGTGCTTCCAGCGCAGCAGCGCCTCGGCCTTGCGTGGCGGCGCGGCCGGGTCCTGCAGCGACAGGATGGGCTGGTAGACCAGGCTGAACTGCCCTAGCCGCAGCGCCTCACGCAACTCGGCGGCCAGGCGGGTGCGGCGCTGCGCGGCGTCGTGCAGGGCCGGTGTGAACATGGCCATGCGGTTGCGGCCGGCGCCCTTGGCTTCATACAAGGCGAGGTCGGCATGCTTGAACAAGGCCTCGATCTCCAGCCCGTCGCGTGGCGCGAGGCAGACGCCGATGCTGGCCGACACGTAGACCCGCTCACCGGCCACCTCAAAGGCCTCGGACAAGGCTTCCAGCAGGGCATGGCCGACACGCTCCGCCTCGGGTGCGGCCTGGGCCGCCGCCAGCAGCACGGTGAACTCGTCGCCCCCCATGCGCGCGACCACGCTCGAACTCGCACTGCCCGCCGGCAAGCAGCCTTGCAGCCGCCCGGCCACCTGCACCAGCAGCGCGTCGCCCACGTCATGGCCCAGCGAGTCGTTGACCTCCTTGAAGTGGTCCAGGTCCACGAACATGACGGCCAGCTCCTCGCCGCGCATGGCGCGATGGGCCAGTGCGCGCTCGATGCGTTCGCGCAGCGAGCGGCGATTCGGCAGGCCGGTCAGCGTGTCGATGCGCGCCTGCTGCCAGACCAGCGCCTCCTGGCGCTTGCGGTCGGTGATGTCGGTGTGCGTGCCCACCATGCGCAGCGGTTGGCCGGCGGCATCCCGGGCGATGACCATGCCGCGGCTCAGCACCCACTTCCACGTGCCGTCCTTGGCCAGCACGCGGTGCTCGTTGCGGTAGACGAGCGTGCGGCCGGCGAAGTGGTCCTCACGGTCGCGGGCCATCTGCGCCAGGTCGTCCGGATGAGTGCGCGCATCGAAGGCCTCGGGCGTCGCCTCCACGTCGCCGGGCTCGAAGCCATAGAGGCGCAGATAGCGGTCCGAGAAATATTCGGTGCCGACCTGCACATGCCAGTCCCAGACGCCGTCGCCGCTGGACTCAAGCGCCAGCTTCCAGGTGGCATCGGCCTCGTTGAGCCGGTTCTCGGCCGCGCGACGTGCCGCGATGTCGGTGTGCGTGCCCAGCCACAGCGGCGAGTCCGGCATGCGCTGGGCCTGGGCCAGCACCCAGGCGCGACCGAGGCGGTATTCCATCTCGAAGCGGCCTGTCGCCTGGGCCTTGCCCCAAGCCTGCGCAAAGGCGGCACGGTCGTCGTCGTGCAGGAAGCTGGCCAGCGGTGTGGGCAGGGCGGGGCGGTTCAGCGCCTCCGCCAGGCGTGCGTTCATCCACAGCAAGCGGCCTTGCGCGTCGGCCTTCCAGACCTGTTGCGGCAAGGCGTCCAGAAGCGAGGCAAAGTGCACGGGCGGCGGCATTGGCGATGAACACTGGGATCTGGCCCGACTGTATGCGCCACAATCCCGCCCGCCCGAGCCGTTCGGGCGCGTTTTGAACGAGACCCCCCGCATGAACAAGACCGATCTGATCGAACACCTGGCCGCCAAGCACGAGCTGAGCAAGGCCGAAGCCGGCCGCATCCTCGAGACGCTGCTGGACGCCGTCGTCACCACCGTCAAGAAGGGTGGCGCCGTGTCGATCCCGGGCTTCGGTTCCTTCAAGCAGCACGCCCGTGCCGCCCGCAACGGCGTGAACCCCAGCACCGGCGCCAAGATCAAGATCGCCGCCGCCAAGCTGCCCAAGTTCACCGCTGGTGCTGGCTTCAAGGCTGCCGTCGATCCCAAGGCTGCTGCGAAGAAGGCTGCTGCGAAGCCAGCAGCCAAGGCCGCTGCCAAGCCGGCTGCCAAAGCCAAGAAGAAGTAAGCAGGCGCTTTTCGTGAGCGCGCGCAGCGGTACTCCCACCATCGTCGACGTTGCCCGTGAAGCGGGCGTGTCGATCAAGACCGTGTCCCGCGTGCTCAACCATGAGCCCGGCGTGCACGAGAGCACCCGGGACACGGTGCTCAAGGTGGTGGAGGCGCTGCGCTACCGACCCAAACAGTCGGCTCGCAGCCTCGCAGGCGGTCGGTCCTTTCTGATCGGCCTGCTCTATTACGACCCCAGCGCGATCTTCGTCGGCAGCGTCCAGCAGGGCGCCACGCTGCGCTGCCGCGAGCTGGGCTACCACCTCGTTGTCGAGTCACTTCACAACGACGCGCCCGACCTGCGCCAGCAGATCGACCGCATGGTCATGGCGCTGCGGCCCGACGGCATGATCCTGACGCCGCCGCTGTGCGACAACCCCGAGGTGCTCGCCGCGCTGCGCGAGAGCGGCACGCCTTGCGTGCTGATGTCCCCGGAGCGCGACATCCGCGGTGTGCCCTCGGTGCGCATGGACGACGTCCACGCGGCCGAGGAGATCACCAACCTGCTGCTCAGCCTCGGCCACCAGCGCATCGCCTTCATCAAGGGCCCGCCCGACCAGTCGGCCAGTGCGGCGCGCTACGAGGGCTTTGCGAATGCGCTGCGTACGCATGACCTCGAGCCCGATCCCGAGCTGATCCAGCGTGGCAACTTCACCTTTGCCAGCGGCCGCGATGCTGCCCACAAGCTGCTCAGCGGCCGCCAGCGCCCGACGGCCGTGTTCGCCAGCAATGACGACATGGCCCTGGGCGTGCTCGCCGCCGCGCATCGCCTGGGCCTGAACGTGCCCAACGAGCTGTCGGTGGTGGGCTTCGACGATTCGCCCACTGCGGCTCTCGTGTGGCCGCCGCTGACCACCGTGCGCCAGCCGGTCGCCGAGATGGCGCGAACCGCGGTGGAGATGCTGGTGTCGGGCCACAAGGCCGACATTCCTGCCGACGATGCCGAACTGCACAAGGTGCTGGCGCACGAACTGATCGTGCGCGACTCCACCCGGGCGCGCTGACCGGTCGCCTTAGCGCCGCCGTGCGGGCGGCTGCTCCGGGCGCGCGAAGTCGAGAAATCCGTCATCACACGCCGAAGACATCGCTGTCATTTTGTATTGACAGCGTTGTCAGCGATCAGGGATGATCTTTTGGCTGGATATCCATCGGCGCCTCGCGCGCCAACGCGGAACCGGCTTTGCAGATGTTTCGACCTGGGTGGGCTGCGGTTCGCCCCGATTCACGTCACCTCCATCCCCGTCCCGGCACCGGCTGCCCCCGGCCTTCCAGCACCATGAATCTTTTCGATCCCGCCCGCCTCGATCTCGCCACGCTGGCCCAGTCCTTCCCGCCCGACTTCCTCTGGGGTGTGGCCACCAGCGCTGCGCAGATCGAGGGCGCCGGTGCCGAAGACGGCAAGGGCCCGTCCATCTGGGACCACTTCTGCCGCCAGCCGGGCCGCATCAACGACGCCTCCAACATCGACGTCGCCTGCGACCACTACCACCGCTACTGCGAAGACGTGGCGCTGATGAAGAGCCTGGGCCTGGACTGCTACCGCTTCAGCCTCTCCTGGCCGCGCGTGCAGGCCACCGGTCAGGGCGCCTGGAACGAAGCTGGGTTCGACTTCTACGACCGCCTCATCGACGAGCTGCTGCAGGCCGGCATGCAGCCCCACGCCACGCTCTATCACTGGGACCTGCCCCAGGCGCTGGATGAGGGCCTGGGTGGCTGGTTGTCGCGCGACGTCGTCGCCCGCTTTGCCGACTACGCTGCCGAGACCGCTCGCCGCTTCGGTGACCGCCTGGCCAGCATTGCCACCCACAACGAACCCTGGTGCACGGCCACGCTGGGCTACGAAACCGCCCAGTTCGCGCCCGGCCACAAGAGCCGCGCCGAGAGCCTGCAGGTCGCTCACCACCTGATGCTGTCGCACGGCGACGCGGTCAAGGCGATGCGCGCCGAGACGAAAACCAAGCTCGGCATCGTCCTCAACCACACGCCGTCTTTCCCCGCTACGCCCAACGAGGCCGACCGCCGCGCCGCACGCATCGACGACGGCCTGAACGTGCGCTGGTACATGGACCCGATCTTCCGCGGCGCCTATCCGCAGGACGCCATCGACTTTGTCGGCGCCGACGCGCCCAAGGTCGAAGCCAGCGACCTGGAGCGCATCCGCCAGCCGCTGGATTTCCTCGGCATCAACTTCTACACGCGCAGCCTGTTCAGCGCCGACGGCAAGACCGTCAAGGGGCCGGCCAAGCTCGGCGTGACCGACATGGGCTGGGAGATCGTGCCCGAGGTCTTCGCCCAGCATCTGGTGCGCCTGGCCCGCGAGTACAACCCGCCGCCTATGTACATCACCGAGAACGGCATGGCGAATGCCGACCGCGTCGTCGACGGCAGCGTGCCGGACAAGGAGCGCATCGCCTACTTCGCTGCGCATCTGCAGGCCCTGTCCGTGGCCATGAGCCTGGGCGCCGACGTGCGTGGCTATTTCTACTGGAGCCTGCTCGACAACTTCGAATGGAACTCCGGCTACGACAAGCGTTTCGGCCTCATCCACGTCGACTATGAAACGCTGGCGCGCCTGCCCAAGGACAGCGCCCACTGGTATCGCGACCTCATCGCCCAGCACCGCGCGCGGCGCTGACGGCGGGCCTGTCGCGCCAGGCCCCCACTCCCCGGCGCGCTTCTTGGGTGTCACGCAGGCGCCAGGTCATGCATTCCTCCGCGTTTGCCCCGACAAAGGCACGGAATTTCGGTCACGTTCAGGCGCTAAGCTCCGCATTGCGCCCCGCCGTGGAAATTTTCCCGAATTGCCTGGGGCGCAGATCTGCCGATTTGACGTATAGCAGGAGGCTGGCTCATGTTCCTCGGCAGCGGTGCCGAAGCATGAGTCAAGGCGAGGGATGCCCGGTCGCGGGTTTGAGTGAATGCAGGATAGATCAAACGATCCGCTGATCGACGTCAGCCAATTGACCGTGGGAATGTTCATCCACCTGGATCTGGGCTGGATGTCGCATCCGTTTCCGCTGTCGAGCTTCAAGATCGCGTCGAGCGATCAACTGTTGATCCTGCGCCGGCTCGGCCTGACACAGGTGCGCTGGAGCCCCGCCAAGAGCGACCTGTCCCTTCAGCCCACGCTCGACGTCGTTGCAGTCGCCGCCGGCGGGTCGGACATGGCCGCGGCCGCCTTGCCCACCACACCCAGCCCCGAGGAACTTGCTCGCGAGGCCCACCGCCGCGCACTCGCCGCCCAGCGCGAAGCGCTGCGCCTGTGCGAGGAGCAGTACGGTGAAGCCGCCGACGGCTTCCGCATGGTCATGGAGAACGTCCAGACCGACCCGCACCAGGCCCGCGCCGAGGCCGAGAGCCTGACGGCCGCACTGCTCGACAAGATGCTGGTCGAGGGTGATCTCAATATGCGGCTGCTGAACGAAGCCGCGGGCGACCGCTCCACTGCGCATGCGCTCAACGTCTGCATCATCGCGCTGCTGCTGGGCCGCGCCTTCGGCCTGGGCCGCGACGAGATGATGGACCTGGGCGTCGGCTCGCTGCTGCACGACGTCGGCAAGCTCGAAGTCGCCGCCCGCCTGCGCCACCGCGACGAAAGCTTCACCGCCGCCGAGACGCAGGCCTACCAGCAGCACGTCGCCAAGGGCGTGGCCATCGCCCAGACCATGGGCCTGTCGCCCGCGCCCCTGCTCATCATTGCCCAGCATCATGAGCACGCCGACGGCAGCGGCTTCCCGCAGCGCATCAACATGGACCGCATGAGCACCGGCGCGCGCATCGTCGCGCTGGTGAATCGCTTTGATGGCCTGTGCAACCCGCTCATCACCTCCAAGGCGATGACGCCGCACGAGGCGCTGTCGCTGATGTTCGCGCAGGGGCGCAACCGTTTCGACGCGACCATGCTGAACGCCTTCATCCGCATGATGGGCGTCTACCCGCCGGGTTCCACCGTGCAGTTGACCGACGACCGCTACGCGCTGGTCGTGTCCGTCAATTCGGCCCGGCCGCTCAAGCCCCGCGTCATGGTCCATGACGTCAAGGTCGTCAAGGAAGAGGCCCTCATCCTCAATCTCGAAGAGATGCCCGACCTCGGTATCCGCCGCAGCTTGAAGCCCCAGTTCCTGCCGCGCAACTCGCTGGACTACCTCAGCCCCAGGGCGCGCATCGCCTACTTTTTTGACGCCGTCAGCACCGGGCCCGGGGAGCTAGCCGCGTGAGCGTCAGCGGCGAGGCGAACCCGGCCCTGCCGCGCGTCTCAGAGGCGCCGTCCGTGATCAGCGCGCTGCTCGAAGGTCTGCCCGAACCCGCCTGGCTGGTCGACGGCGAGAGCCTCACCGTCAGCGTCGTCAACCGGGCAGCGCTGCGCCTGCTCGGCCTCAAGCCCGAACGCGCGCTCGGCCAGGCGCCGGCCATGCTGTGCGGCTCGCTGGAGGACGAGGCCTTCTGGCAGGGGGCCGCCCGCGACCCCTTCGCCCGCATCCGCTCCGACACCGTGCTGACCCACAGCGACGGCCAGCCGCGCTGGGTCAGCCGCAGCATCAGCCCCATCCACACGCCCGAGGGCGACCGCTACTGGCTGGTGCTGCTGCACGACCAGACCCGCCGCCGCCGCGCCGAGGCCGAGCGCGAGACCTTGCTGGCCGAGCTGCGCGCCACGCTCGAGTCCACCGCCGATGGCATCCTCGTCGTCGACCTGTCCGGCCGCGTGCGCAGCTTCAACCGCCGCTTCGCCAAGCTCTGGGGCCTGCCCGGCGGCCTGCTGCATGAGCCTGGCGACGCCGGCCTGTGGCTGAGCCTGCAACGCGTCATGCGCGACGGCGAGCAGTACCGCTTGCGCATCGAAGCCCTGCTGGACGCGCCACTGATGCGCTCCAGCGACGTGCTGCGCCTGGCCGACGGCCGCGTGCTGGAGCAGGTCTCGCTGCCGCAGATGAGCCGCGGCGAGCCCATCGGGCGGGTCTTTTCATTCCGCGACCTCAGCGAGAAGCTCGCCGCCCACCAGCGCATTGAGGAGCTCGGCCGCTCCGACGCGCTGACGGGCGCGCCCAACCGCCGCGCGCTGGCCGACCGCATCGTGCAGCAGATGGCAGCCGTGCCTGCTGGCGAGCCGACGCCAGCCTTTGCGCTGCTGCACCTCGACCTGGACCGCTTCAAGCAGATCAACGACACGCTGGGCCACAGCTATGGCGACCGCGTGCTGCGCGAGATCGTCGAGCGCCTGCGCGCCGCCGTCGGCACCAATGACACGTTGGCCCGCCTGGGCGGCGACGAGTTCGCGCTGCTCGTCGACGGCGCACAGATGTTCGAGGCCGAAGCCACCGCGCGCCGCGTGCAGCAATTGCTGGCCCAGCCCTTCAGCTTCGACACGCTCAGCTTCACCGTCACCGCCAGCTGCGGCATCGCGCTCTACCCCGGCGACGGCGCCTCGCCCGACGAGCTGCTGGCCAGCGCCGAGCGCGCCATGCACTGGGTCAAGGAAAGCGGCCGCGCGGGCTTCCGCTTCCATGTGCCGCGCAAGGAGGTCGACCTGCTGTCGCGCATGCGGCTGGACCACGACATGCGCCGCGCGCTTGCCGAAGGGCGCTTCCGCCTGCACTACCAGCCGCAGGTCGAGCTGGGCAGCGACCGCGTCATCGGCGCCGAGGCACTGATCCGCTGGCGCGACCCGCAGCGCGGTGACATCTCGCCGGCCGAGTTCATCCCGCTGGCCGAGGAGAGCGGCTTCGTCATCGCCATCGGCGACTGGGTGCTGCGCGAGGCCATCGATCAAGCTGCCCACTGGCTCAGCCGCGGCCTGCGCATGCCGGTGGCCGTCAACGTGTCGGCGCTGCAGTTCCAGCAGGCGCACTTCGTCGAGAGCGTCGCTGCCGCGCTGCGCGACGCCGCGCTGCCGGCCAGCATGCTGGAGCTGGAGCTGACCGAAGGCGTGCTGCTGGGCGATGCCGACGAAGGCCTCAAGCGCATGCAGGCGCTGGCCGCCCTGGGTGTGACGCTGTCCATCGACGACTTCGGCACCGGCTATTCGTCGCTGGGCTATCTCAAGCGCTTCCCCATCCAGCGCCTCAAGATCGACCGCAGCTTTGTGAAAGGCCTGCCGGGCGATGCCAGCGATTGCGGCATCGCCAACGCCATCGTGCAGATGGGCCGAGCCCTGGGCCTGCAGGTCATCGCCGAGGGCGTCGAGACCGAAGCGCAGCGTGATTTCCTTGCCCAGGCCGGGTGTCATGAGTTCCAGGGCTATCTTTTCGCGCCCGCGCTGCCGCCCGACGAGTTCGAGCAGCGCGTGCGACCGCGCCGCCATGTCGTCGACGCAGCCGTCTCCGGCTGGCTGGGTCTCGCGAGCCACGGCTGAATACTTGCCGGCGGCGCGCCACAATGCGCCCATGCTCTACCGCTTCAAATCCAAGGCCGGCGCCGACGTCGTCATGCTGGGCGAGTCCGGCGACGCCGTGCTGCGCCTGATGGGCCGCGAACCGGCTCCGCAAGGCATCCTCGATGCCGCAGCCCTGCCCGGGCTGGTCCAGGCGTTGGAAGCGGGAGTCGCCGACGACGATGCGCAATTCCAGCGCGCCGTCGACGCCGCCAAGACGGCCAGCGAGCCCGTGCCGCGTCGCCAGGGCGTGTCTCTGCGCCAGCGTGCCTGGCCGCTGCACGAGCTGATGGTGCGCAGCCAGCGCGAGGGCGCCGACGTCGTCTGGGGCGTCTAGTGCTGGAGCAGGCCACCCGGCTCATCGTCATCCGCCATGGCGAGACCACCTGGAACCGCGCGACCCGCATCCAGGGCCACACCGACATCCCTCTCAGCCCGCTCGGCCTTGCCCAGGCCCAGCGCCTCGCGCAAGCCTTGTCCGACGAGTCGCTGGCCGCCGTCTACGCCAGCGACCTCAGCCGCGCCCGCCAGACCGCCGAAGCGCTGGCCAGCGTCCACGGGCTTGCCGTGCGGGTCGATGCCGGCCTGCGCGAGCGTGCCTTTGGCCGTTTCGAGGGCCTGAGCTGGGACGAGATTGAGAAGAATCACCCCGAAGACTCCGCCCGCTGGCGCAGGCGCGAGCCGGACTTCGACGTCGGCGGTGGCGAAAGCCTCAACACCTTCAGCGCCCGCTGCCTGGCCGCCGCCCGCCGCGTCGTGGCGGCTCACCCGGGCGAGAACATCGCCCTGGTCGCGCACGGCGGCGTGCTGGACTGCCTCTACCGCGCTGCGACGCGAACCGCGCTGGACGCGCCGCGCAGCTGGCTGCTCGGCAACGCGACGATAAACCGCCTGCTCGCCACTCCCGAAGGCTTCACGCTGGTTGGCTGGAACGACGACCGCCACCTCGCCGGTCTGAGCGCCGACGACATTGCCGCCTGAACTGACCCCTAGGCCGACTGTTGCATCGGCACGTCGCTCGTGTCGGTTGTGACAAAGGTCCCTCCTATACTCGTTTCTACTTGTCCTCCCTGGCCGGGCTGTCAACCCGCCCCAACCCCCCTTTTAAAGGCCCACGATGAAGAAAATCGCACTCGTTGCCGCGCTCGCCGCTATTTCGGCCGCTCCCGCTTTCGCACAAAGCTCGGTCACCCTGTGGGGGCGCCTGAACACCACGGTCGAAAGCCAGAAGGTCGGCAACCAGGACCGCAAGTCCGTGATGGAGAACAACAGCTCCCGTCTTGGCGTGCGTGGTACGGAAGATCTCGGCGGTGGCCTGAAGGCCGGCTTCAACCTGGAGCACGGCCTGAATTCGGACACCGGTGCAGCGTCCGGTGGCACGCAGTTCTGGAGCCGTCAAGCCAACGTCGAACTGATCGGTTCGTTCGGTACCGTCCGCTTGGGATCCTGGTTCCCTGATTCGTACTTCTCGACGATTGACCGCGTCAGCAACCACAACCACGACACCGGCACGTCCTCGGACGCGCTGTTCTCGTCCTTTGCCTTCGGCTTCCGCACCAACAAGGTCGGCTACTTCTCGCCGACGATGGGCGGCTTCAGCTTCATCGCCAGCGCCCACGCTGGTGAAGGCGCTGCCGGCGACGCACGCGCGTTCGACCTGTCGGGCAACTACGAAGCGGGCGGCCTGCACATCGGTGCCACTTACGCCCAGGCCGACACGGCCGCCAAGCGCAAGAACTACACCGTTGAAGCCGACTACGGCTTCGGCCCCTTCCTGCTGGCTGGCTACTACCAGCGCGAAGAAATCAGCGGCTTCCGTTCGCGTGACATCGCTCGCGTGTCGGCCATGTACACCTCGGGCGCTTCCGAGTTCCACGTCAACGTCGGCGGCACCAAGTCGGGCGGCGACGGCACGTTCAAGAACGCCGGTGGTTCGCAATGGACGCTGGGCTACAACTACAACCTGAGCAAGCGCACCAAGGTCTACGGCTTCTACACCAGCATCGACCAGAAGCTGGCCAACAAGGCAGGCGACTTCGACTCGCTGGCCGTGGGCATCCGCCACAACTTCTGATCCAGTCGGACCAGAACAGAAAAGCGCCCCGAGGGGCGCTTTTCTTATTCCCCGAACAGATCGGTCGAGGCCTTGTTGCTTGGCGGGGTGACGCCCAGGTGGCGGTACGCGGCCACCGTCGCAATGCGGCCGCGCGGCGTGCGCTGCAAGAACCCCTGCTGGATCAGATAGGGCTCGATGACGTCCTCGATGGTGCCGGCCTCTTCGCCAATGGCGGCGGCGACGTTCTCCAGGCCGACCGGCCCGCCGTCGAAGCGGTGCACGACGGCTTCCAGCAGCTTGCGGTCCATCAGGTCGAAGCCTTGCGAATCGACGTCCAGCATCGCCAACGCCTTGTCAGCAATGCCGGCGACGATGCGTCCGTCGGCCTTGACCTCGGCATAGTCGCGCACACGGCGCAGCAGTCGGTTGGCGATGCGAGGCGTGCCGCGTGAGCGGCGGGCGATCTCCAGCGCGCCATCGGCGTCTATGGGTGCATTCAGCAGGCCGGCGGAGCGGGTGACGATGCGCTGCAGTTCAGCCGGCGTGTAGAACTCCAGTCGCGCGACGATGCCGAAACGGTCACGAAGTGGATTGGTCAGCATGCCGGCGCGCGTCGTGGCGCCGACCAGCGTGAAGGGCTGCAGATCCAGCTTGATCGAACGCGCCGCCGGGCCCTCGCCGATCATGATGTCGATCTGGTAGTCCTCCAGCGCCGGGTAAAGGATCTCCTCGACGACCGGGCTGAGGCGGTGGATCTCGTCGATGAAGAGGACGTCGTTCTTCTCGAGGTTGGTCAGGATGGCGGCCAGGTCCTTGGGCTTCTCCAGCACCGGGCCGGAGGTCTGGCGCAAGTTCACGCCCAGTTCGGCCGCGATGATGTGGGACAGCGTCGTCTTGCCCAGACCGGGCGGGCCGAACAGCAGCACGTGGTCCAGCGCCTCGCGGCGCTTCTTGGCCGCACCAATGAAGATTTCCAGCTGCTCTCGCGCCTTGACCTGGCCCACGTACTCGTCCAGATGCTTGGGCCGCAGCGCGCGCTCCATCGCCTCCTCGCGGCTGGACTCGGGCGCGGCGCTGATCAGCCGCGGCGCCGGGGCGAAGTCGTCGGTCTGGATGCTCATGAGAGCTTCTTCAGCGCGAGCTTGATGCCGTCGCTGACGCCGACGTCAGGCGGCAGCACCTTGAGCGCGGCGGCGGCGTCCTTCTCGCTGTAGCCCAGCGCGACCAGGGCCTGCAGGATGTCCGCCTGGGCGTCGTTGGCCACCGTTGCCGGCAGCGCAAGGTCGGCACCCAGCTTGCCCTTGAGTTCCAGCAGCAGCCGCTCGGCCGTTTTCTTGCCTATGCCCGGCACCTTGGTCAGCCGGCCGGCCTCCTGGCGGGTCACGGCCTGAGCGAGTTCGGGCACGGACAGGCCGGACAACAGGCCCAGCGCCATCTTCGGCCCGACGCCGCTGATCTTGATGAGCATGCGGAAGGTGGCACGTTCCTCGTGCGTGAGGAAGCCGAACAGCTGGTGCGCGTCCTCGCGCACGGTCAGGTGGGTCAGCAGCACGGCTCGCTCGCCCAGGCCGCCGAGGTTGTAGAAGGTGCTCATCGGCACGTCCACCTCGTAGCCCACGCCGGCCACGTCGATGACGACCTGCGGGGGCGATTTCTCGGCGATGACGCCGCTGAGTCTTCCAATCATGAGCCCATTATCTGGGTCCGAAGGAGATCAGTTGCGGCCAAACAAACCCAGGCGCTGCGCTTCGAGCGCCGCCTCGGCGCGCGAGCTCACATTGAGCTTGCGGTAGATCTGCTTCACGTAGTCGGCAATCGTGTGGCGGCTGAGGCCCAGCTGCACGCCGATCTCCGGCAGCGTGTAGCCCTTGGCCACGCGCAGCAGCACCTCGGTCTCGCGGTCGGTCAGTGAGACCTCGTGCAGCAGCGTCGAGGACGGCTTCTTCACCTGAGCGGCGAAGTAGGCGATGACCTTGCGCGCGATGGACGGCGACAGCGGCGGCTCGCCACCACTCATGCGCTGCAGCTGCTCCACCAGCAACTCGCGCGACTGTTCCTTCAGCAGATAGCCGAAGGCGCCGGCCTGAAGGGCAGGGAAGAGGTGTTCGTCGTCATCGTGGATGGTGACGATGACCGACTGAACCTCGGGCTGCTTCTCGCGCAGCGCGGCGATGACTTCGACACCGGAACCGTCCGGCAGGCCCAGGTCCAGCAGCGCGAGCGTGAAGCGTTGGCCGTTGACGAGGGACAGCGCGTCCTGCACCCGCGAGCATTCGGTGATCTGGGCATTGGCGAACACCTGCTTGACCAGGGCCTTCAGCCAGGCGCGGATCTCCGGGATGTCTTCGAGCAGCAGGATGTGGTTCATGGGGGCCTTGGAGTCAGAGCGAAATCACAGCGGGATGGTCAGCCGGATAACGGTACCCCAGCCCGGCCCGGATTCAACCAGGCACTGGCCATGCATCTGCTTGGCGCGTGATTTCATGCTCGCCATGCCGTGGCCTCTGTCCAGCCTGCCGTCGAGTTCGGACGGGATGCCCTGGCCGTTGTCCTGGATGGTCAGCACGAAATCGCCGTCCTGGAAGGCGCTGGAAATCGTCGCGTTCGTGGCGCCGCTGTGTTTGATGATGTTGGACACCGACTCGCGCAGGATCCGCGTCGTCTGCACGTAGGAGCGGGCCTGGAAGGTGTGCTCGATATCCTCGGCGGGGCTCTTCCACTCGGCCAGGATGTTGGCTTGGCCCAGGCGCGAGACGACCTCGGCGCGCCAGTCGCCCAACGCGTCGATGAGGTGCACAGGCTTGCCGGTCAGGCCGCGCACCGACAGTCGCATCTCCTCCAGCGCCTCGCGCGCCAGCGTCGAGATGCGGTCGGACTCGCTGGTGTGCACGATGGTCAGCAGCTTGGCGCCGAGGTCGTCGTGCAGGTCGGCGGCGATGCGCTTGCGCTCGCGCTCGGTGACCTGCTCCAGCTTCTGCTCGGCGAGCTGGCTGTGGCTGCGTTCCACCTCAGCGATGCGATCGGCCATGCGTTGTTCGATAGACGCGATCCGCTTCTCGGCGTCGACCCGCGCATGCGCGACGTTATTCACCAGTTGCAGGCCCAGAGCCAGCATCAGCAGCGGCAGCATCAGGCCCAGCCAGGGCGAGGCCGTCCACCACAGGGTTTCGCTGACGCCGGCCAGGCCCATCTCGGCCAGCAGGGCCAGCATAGTCGGCAGCAGCAGCACGGCCATGAGGCGCAGCTCGCGTGCTTGCGTCTCGTCGGGCGAGGCCTGCAGGCGCAGGCGGCGCAGCCAAAGCGACCAACCCATGGCGGCCACGAGTTCCAGGCTCAGCACCGCATGCCAGATCGTGCCGAGGATGCCTACCTGGCCGCCCATCAGCAGCAAGCTGGCGGGCACGACCAGGCATTGGATGAGCAGGGCGTGGTCGATCCAGCTGCGCTTCCAGTTCATCTGGCGCAGCAGGAACTGAACACCGCACAGCACCAGCAGCGTCATCAGCAGTGGCCGCAAGCCCGCGGCGCCCGGCGCGGCAGTGGCGCGCAGCACGACCCAGCTCAGCATCATGCCGACGAGGAAGCTGGACGGCTTCTCGCGGTGGTGCAGGCTGGACACCAGGCCGACCACCGTGGCCATCAGCGCCAGCATGGCGGCCAGCCAGCCGTGCAGCGTGGCGGCCCAGTACAGGCCGGCCTGGGTCTGGGCGTGGGCGGCCGCCGGCCATAGCGTAGCCAGGGTCATCAGCGGGAACAGGGGCGGGCGCCAAGCCATTGCAGGCCTGCGCGCGGTGGGGGACGTCATGGGGCGGCATTGTGCGGGAGGCCCGGTGCCGGCCGGGCCGGGGAATGCACCAGCGACAATGCCGATAACTCTTTTGTTGCTGCCTCAAGTGATCCTGCGCTTCGTCCTCGAACCCGTCGACAACACCCGCCTGGCCCGCGTCTGCGGCAGCCTGGACATCCACCTGCGCGAGATCGAGGCGGCGCTGGGCGTGAAGCTGAGCCGTCGTGATGCGGAGTTCCGCATCGACGGCCCCAAGGCCGCGGCCGAGCGCACCAAGGCCCTGCTGGAGACGCTTTACGAGCGCGCCCGCCGAGCGCTGCCGGCAGAGACCATGCAGCTGGCCCTGATCGAGGCCAAAACACCGGAGGCCAGCGAGGCCGCCGAGGCCAGGCCGGGCGACGACGGCGGCCTGGTGCTGCGCACGCGCCGCGCCGACCTGGCGGCCCGCACGCCGCGCCAGCATCAATACCTGCAGCAGATCCTGTCGCACGACATCACCTTCGGCCTCGGCCCGGCCGGCACGGGCAAGACCTTCCTGGCCGTCGCCTGCGCGGTGGACGCGCTGGAGCGCTCGGCCGTGCAGCGCATCATCCTGACGCGCCCGGCGGTCGAGGCCGGCGAGCGCCTGGGCTTCCTGCCCGGCGATCTGACGCAGAAGGTCGACCCCTATCTGCGTCCGCTCTACGACGCCCTCTACGACCTGCTTGGCTTCGACCGCGTCACCAAGGCTTTCGAGAAAGCCCAGCTCGAAGTCGCGCCGCTGGCCTTCATGCGTGGCCGCACGTTGAACCACGCCTTCGTCATCCTGGACGAGGCGCAGAACACCACGCCCGAGCAGATGAAGATGTTCTTGACCCGCATCGGATTCGGCAGCAAATGCGTCGTTACCGGCGACACCAGCCAGATCGACCTGCCGCGCGGCACGCAGTCCGGCCTCATCGACGCGGAGCATGTGCTGGCCAAGGTCAAGGGCATTGCCATGACGCGCTTCACCAGCGCCGACGTCGTGCGCCACCCGCTGGTGGCCCGCATCGTCGAGGCCTACGAGGCGCGGGCCTTGCGCGAGGCGCGCGAGATATGAAACCAGAACTCAGATTGTCTCTGCAGTTCGCCGATCCGCGCCACCGCGCGCTGCTGCCGCGCCACAAGGTGCAGCGCTTCATTCGCGCGGCGCTGGAACTGCCGGGCGAGATCGCTGTGCGCATCGTCGGCGCCGAGGAGGGCCGCGCGCTGAACCGCGACTACCGCAGTAAGGACTACGCGACCAACGTGCTCACCTTCGACTACAGCCACGAACCCGTCGTCGGCGCCGACCTGGTCATCTGCGCCGAGGTCGTCGAGCGCGAGGCGGCCGAGATGGGCATCGGTGTGCTGGACCATTACGCCCACATGCTCGTCCACGGCACGCTGCATGCGCAGGGCTATGACCACGAGGAAGACGACGAGGCCGAATGCATGGAGGCGCGCGAGAGCGAGATCCTCACCGCGCTCGGGTTCATCGACCCCTATCAGCGCCCGTCCAGATAGCGCTTGCCGCGGAAGAACAGCCACAGCCCCAGCGCCACGGCGAGGATCAGCAGCGACGCCTCCCAGAAGCCGTTGGGGTTCTTGATCAGCGGCATCCACTCGAAGTTCATGCCGAAGATGCCGGTGATCAGGTTCAGCGGCAGGAAGATGGCGGTCAGCACGGTCAGCGTGCGCATGATGCTGTTGGTGCGGTGGCCCAGCGCGCTGAAGTGCATCTGCACGGCCGACTCCGCCGACGACTCCAGCCGCCGCACATGCGTCAGCACGCGCTCCACATGTTCCAGCACGTCGCGCGAGCGCACCCGCAGCAGCTCGCGCTCGCGGGTCACTTGCGGGTCGCCGTCGACCGGCCACTCGTCCAGCGCGTCTATCCATTCCTGGATAGCGGCGCGCTGGTCCTCGCAGGTGTCCTCCAGCCGGTGCAGCGCGTCGCGGCTTTCCAGCAGCAGCGGCCAGTCGTTGAACTCGCTGTTCTGATCCAGCAGCACGCGCTGCAGCGTGCCGAGCTGGCGCGTCAGCAGGCGGCGCAGTTCCAGGTAGCTGTCCACCATGTGGTTGACCATGCGCAGCATCAGGTCGGCCGGGCTGAGCGGCAGGCGGGCGCTGCCGCGCGCGGGCGCCTTGTCGCGCCCTTCGATCAGGCGGTCCAGCTTCTGCGCAAAGAACTCGCGCACCTGGCAGTCGGTCGGGTGCACCGTGACGAGCACGCGGTCGAACACCGCAAAGCCCACGGGGCTGGTGTCGATGGCGCGCATGGCCTTCTGCGCCGACGCCAGCGTGCCGTGCTCGTCGTCCACGAACAGCTCGGCGCTGCCCGGCGCCGCGGCCAGGCGGCGGAACACCAGCATGTCGTACCAGGACGTGTAGTCGAAGTGCGAGGGCAACTGGTTGTTGATCAGGTCGGCCACGTGCAGGTCGACGATATTGCCGCAGCCCCAGCGCACCAGCGCCTGCTGCGCGGCCGCTTCGCCCACCTCGAACTCGCGCCGGCCGTAGCCCAGCCACAGGAAGCCGCACTCGGGCAGCGTGTCGGGCAGGGCGGGCAGCTCGGTGAAGCGGTCCGGCTCGATGTGGAAGACCCGCATGGGCCTCAAGCCTTCTTCAACAGACGAGCGGCATCGAGCGCGAAGTAACTCAGCACGCCGTCTGCGCCTGCGCGCTTGAAAGCCAGCAGAGACTCCATCATGACGGCGTCGTGGTCCAGCCAGCCATTGGCCGCGGCAGCCTTGACCATCGCGTACTCGCCGCTCACCTGGTAGGCGAAGGTCGGCACGCGGAACTCGTCCTTCACGCGGCGCACGATGTCCAGATAAGGCATGCCGGGCTTCACCATCACCATGTCGGCGCCTTCGGCCAGGTCCAGGGCTACCTCGCGCAGGGCCTCGTCGCTGTTGCCGGGGTCCATCTGGTAGGTCTTCTTGTCGGCCTTGCCGAGGTTGGCGGCCGAGCCGACGGCATCGCGGAAGGGGCCGTAGAAAGCACTGGCGTATTTGGCGCTGTAGGCCATGATGCGCGTGTGGATGTGGCCGGCCGCTTCCAGCGCCTGGCGGATCGCGCCGATCCTGCCGTCCATCATGTCGCTGGGCGCGACGATATCGACGCCCGCGTCGGCCTGCACGATGGCCTGCCTGGCGAGGATCTCGACGGTCGGGTCGTTGAGGATGTAGCCGCTCTCGTCGATGACACCGTCCTGGCCGTGGCTGGTGAAGGGGTCCAGCGCCACATCGGTTAGCACGCCGAGCTGCGGGAAGTTCTGTTTGAGCGCCCGCACCGCGCGTGGCACCAGGCCGTCGGGGTTCAACGCCTCGGCGCCGTCGGGCGTCTTCAATGCGGCGTCGATAACGGGGAAGAGGGCGATGACCGGCACGCCCAGCTCGACGCACAGTTCAGCCGTGCGCAGCAGGTGATCCAGGCTTTGGCGCGACACGCCGGGCATGGAGGCCACCGGCTGCAGCAGGTTCTCGCCCTCGTGGATGAAGACCGGCAGGATGAGGTCGCTGGCCAGCAGCGTGTGCTCGCGCACCAGGGCGCGCGTGAAGGCGTCGCGGCGCAGGCGGCGCGGGCGTGCGGCCGGGAAGGCGGGAGGGTTCGGAAGTGAGCGGGCCAAGGCGGATCCTGGAACATCGGGGGAGGCGGCCCGGCGCGTGATGGACGACACGTCCAGCGTCATTTATTCGTGACGCTACCGCTCAAGCGCGCTAAACTTGTCAGCGAATGATAGCCGCAAGGCCGTTGTTCCCTGCTTTTCCTCCCTGAGCAGGAGCCTTGACGTGATGACAGCGAAAAGGCTTTCTCGGCCCCGGTTTCTACCGGGGCCTTTTTTATTGTTCACACGGCATGCGTCTCGCGGTGCGAGCCGCTTGGCGCTTGCGCGCCGGGGCCTGGCGGCCCCATGCCCTGACGCCCAATGGAGCCCTGCGGGCTCACGCTGCAGACGATTCTTCGACGACAAGCTCTGCCCATAATGGCCGCATGCTCTGGGTCAAAGCCTTTCACATCGTCTTCGTCGCCGCCTGGTTTGCCGGCCTCTTCTATCTGCCGCGCATCTTCGTGAACCTGGCCATGGTGGCGCCCGACAGCCATGCCGAACGTGAGCGCCTGCTGTTGATGGCGCACAAGCTGCACCGCTTCAGCAGCATCCTGATGGGCGTGGCGCTGCTGCTGGGGATCTGGGTGCTGTTGGGTTGGGGCGTCAGCCGCTTTTCCGGCAGCTACTGGCTGCACGCCAAGATGCTGCTGGTCGTCGGCGCCATCGGCCTGCACCACATGAACCGCCGTCTGCTGCGCAGCTTCGAGGAGCTGTCCAACCGCCGCAGCCACAAGTGGTTCCGCGTCTACAACGAGAGCGCCGTGCTGCTGTTCACCGCCATCGTCGTGCTGGTGACGGTCAAGCCGTTCTGAGGATCACCCCGGGCATGCGCCACCGGCAGAGTTCCGCCACCTGGCTGATGCTGGCCCACATCGGGCTGGTCGTCTACGCGAGCCTCTACCCGTTCTTTCCGTGGCGTTGGCCGCCGGGCATGGGTTTGCCCTGGGTGTTCGGTCTGCCGTGGCCGCCGCGCTTCTACGCCTACGACATGCAGGCCAACCTGATCGGCTACGTCCCGCTTGGCCTGCTGGGCTTTGCGGCGGGGATGCGTTCGGGCTGGGGGTTGCGGGCGTCGCTGCTGTTCGGCCTGCTGCCGGGGCCGGCGGTGTCCTTTCTGATGGAGACCATGCAGTTCTTCCTGCCGGGTCGCGTGCCGTCGCTGTCGGACTGGGCGTTGAACTCCGCCGGCAGCACGCTCGGCGCGCTGCTGGGCGTGCTGCTCAACAGCCTGGGCGGCCTGCAGCGCTGGGAGGACGTGCGTGACCACTGGTTCGGCGCCAGCAGCGCGCCGGCCCTGGCCCTGCTGGCGCTGTGGCCGCTGGCCTTGCTCTACCCCACGCCACTGCCGTTCGGCCTCGGCCAATGGCTGCCCTGGTGGCGCGAGACGCTGCTGGACGGCCTGTCCGGCACGCCCTGGGCGCTGAGCTGGGGCGACGCCGTCACCGTCGAGCAAGAACTGCCGCCGGGTCTGCAGGCGCTGGCGATCGCGCTGGGCCTGGTGGCGCCCGTGCTGCTGATGATCACGGTCGCCCGCCCCGGCCTGCGCCGCCTCGTGCTGGCGGGCGGTGCCGTGCTGCTCGGCCTGCTCGGCACGACCACGGCGACGGCCATGGCCTTCGGGCCCGACCACGCCTGGGCCTGGCTCAGCGAGGCGACACGGCCGGGCGTGGGGCTGGGCATCGCGCTGTCGCTGCTGGCCTGCCTGCTGCCGTCGCGTGTGGCCGCAGCGCTGGGCCTGTTCGCGCTGTGCGCGTTGATTGGCCTCATCAGCGTTGCGCCCGGCGACCCCTACCTGACGCTGAACCTGCAGGCCTGGGAGCATGGCCGCTTCGTCAACCTCTATGGCCTGACGCGCTGGGTGGCGTGGACATGGCCCTTCGTTGCCCTGGTCTGGCTCGCGGCGCGGCTGGTGCAACGGCCAAGCTGAGACAATCCGCCGCGATGAGTTACTACCAACGCCACGTCTTCGTCTGCCTGAACCAGCGCAGCAACGGTGAGTCCAGCTGCGGCGACCACGACGCGCAAGCCGCCTTCGACCACTGCAAATCCCGCGTGAAGCAGCTCGGCCTGGCCGGCAAGGGCGGCGTGCGCGTCAACAAGGCGGGTTGCCTGGACCGCTGTGCCGGTGGGCCGGTGGCCGTCGTCTACCCGGAAGCCGTCTGGTACTCCTGGGTCGACAAGAGCGACATCGACGAGATTGTCGAAAGCCATCTGCGCGACGGCAAGGTCGTCGAGCGCCTGGTGCTGCCGGATGCCATCGGCCGATGAACTCGCAAACTGAAAAGCGCCTCGTCCCCGGCCCGGCTGGCCAGATCGAGGTGGCCATCGACCTGCCGTCGGACGGCGTCACGCCCGCCGGCACCGCGCTGATCTGTCACCCCAATCCGACCCAGGGCGGCACGATGGACAACAAGGTCGTGCAGACGCTGGCACGCGCCTTCATCCAGCTCGGCTGGCGCGCCGTGCGCTTCAACTTCCGCGGCATCGGCAAGTCCGAAGGGGTGTGGGACGAGGGCCGCGGTGAGGTCGATGACGCGCTGGCCGTGTTGGCCGCTGTCCGCACGCCTGGCGAGGCCTTGATCCTGTCCGGCTTCTCCTTCGGCGGCTACGTTGCTTCCCAAGCGGCGCTGCGCACGGACCCGCCTGCGCAGCGCCTCGTCCTCGTCGGCCCCGCCACGAGCCGCTTCGACACCGCCCCCGTGCCGGCCGACACCGTGGTCATCCACGGCGAGGTTGACGACGTTGTGCCCCTGTCCGCCGTGCTCGACTGGGCCCGGCCGCAGAGCCTCCCCGTCACCGTCGTTCCCGGCGTGGGCCATTTCTTCCATGGACAGCTGCCGCTGCTCAAGTCACTTGTCGTGCGCGCATTCGACCCGGCGCGTGTCTGACCCGAATCGATGAAACGACTGCTCGCTTCCCTCTTCACCGCGCTGTCCCTGACTGCGCAGGCCCAGGCCCCGCTACCGCCCGAGATCGCCGCACGCAACTATGTGCTGATCGACCTGACGGCGCACAAGACCCTGGCCGAGCGAGACGCCGATGCGCCGCAGGACCCGGCCTCCCTCACCAAGCTGATGACTGCCTACGTCGCCTTCGGCGCGCTGCGCGAGAAGAAGCTGACGCTGGAGCAGACCCTGCCCGTGTCCAAGCGCGCCTGGGACGAGCGCAAGGGTGACCCCTCGCTGATGTTCATCGACACGACGATGACGCCCAAGGTCGACGAGCTGCTGCGCGGCCTCATCATCCAGAGCGGCAACGACGCCGCCGTGGCGCTGGCCGAGGGCGTCGGCGGCACGGTCGAGAACTTCGTGCAGTTGATGAACCGCCAGGTCCAGGCCTGGGGCCTGAAGAACACCGAGTTCCGCAACGTGACCGGCATGAGCGAGCCCGGTCACAGGAGCAGCGCGCGCGACATCGGGGTCATCGCAGCCCACATCATCACGGACTACCCCGAGTACTACGCCTACTACTCGCAGCGCGACTACACCTTCAACAAGATCCGCCAGGACAACCGCAACCTGCTGCTGCGCCGCGACCCGACCGTCGACGGCATGAAGACCGGCTTCACCGAAGCCGCTGGCTACTGCCTCGTGGCCAGCGCGAATCGCGACTTCCCCAACGGCAAGCGCCGCCTGCTCAGCGTCGTCATGGGCACGTCGTCCAAGGAAGCCCGCGCCAGCGAGAGCCAGAAGCTGCTGAACTGGGGCTACACGGCCTTCGACGCGGTCAAGGTCTTCGACGCCGGCACGGCCATCAAGACCGTGCCGGTCTGGAAGGGCGAGGCCAAGGAGGTCAAGCTGGGCGCTGCTGATGCGATCTTCGTCGCCGTGCCGCGCGGCGATGCCGGCAAGCTCCAGACCCAGGTTGAGCACACCGACCCGCTGGTCGCGCCGCTGAACAAGGGCCAGCGCGTCGGCACGCTGCGCGTGACGACGACGGCCGGCGCGCCGGTGGCCGAGGTGCCGCTGATCGTGCAGGAAGCCGTGCCCCAGGCCGGCCTGCTCGGCCGCGCTTTCGACTCCATCCGCCTGTGGATCAAGTGAGGTCTGCCTGATGAACATGCCGCCCGACATCCCGCCCGAGCAGTCGCTGATCGAGTACCCGTCCCAGTTCCCCATCAAGGTCATGGGCGCCAAGGTCGACGGCTTCGTCGACGCGATCGCCCACATCGCCCGCCAGTTCGATCCGGGTTTCGATGCGTCCACCATCGAGCAGCGCCCCAGCAAGGCAGGCAACTACCTGGGCCTGACCATCACCATCACGGCCACCAGCCGCGAGCAGCTCGACGAGATCTACCGGACGCTGACGACGCACCCGATGGTCAAGGTCGTCCTCTGATCAGGTGGCGCTGTCCAGCGCCTTGATCTTGGCCTTGGCGGCGACATCGCCGTTCTTTGCCGCGGCCTCGTACCAGTAGCGCGCCAGCCGCGCATCCGCCTCCACGCCCAGCCCCGTCTCGAACATCGACGCGACCAGGTATTGCGCGCCGACGTCGCCGGCCTTGGCGGCGTCCAGGTACCAGCGGTGGGCCTGGGTCATGTCCTGTGCCCGGCCGCGGCCGAGGTAGAAGCAGGTGGCGATGGCCAGCGCGCCTTCGCCATTGCCGTGTTCGGCGGCGCGTTCGAACCAGTCGCAAGCTGCGCGTGGATCGAGCTTGCCGTGGCGGCCCTGTTCGATCATCTCGCCCAGCGCGTTCTCGGCCAGCGCGAACTTCTGCGCTGCGGCGCGCTCCAGCCAGTGCCAGGCCTTGGCATCGCTCGCGCCCGGCAATTCGCGGCGCAGATTCATCATCGCCAGGTTGAACTGGCCCAGCGCCTCGCCGCGTTGGGCGGCGGCGGTGAAGCCCCGGGCAGCAACCTTCAGCCTGCCCTCGTCGTAGGCGGTCAGCGCGTCGGACAGCGAGGCGGCAAGAAGCAGGGCGGCAATCATTGGCATGGCAGTCGGCTCAGGCGGGCAAAGGCTTACAGCGGCTGCCTATGATGCCGCCCATGATCGTCAAGACCCTCGGGTGGGTCCCATACCTGCCCACGCTGGAGGCCATGCGCGCCTTCACGGCGGCGCGCGACGCGGACACGCCGGACGAGCTCTGGCTCTGCGAGCACCCGCCCACCTTCACCCAAGGCATCGCCGGCAAGCCGGAGCACCTGCTGCTGCCGGGCGACATCCCGGTCGTGGCGACCGAGCGCGGCGGCCAGGTCACGTATCACGGCCCTGGTCAGGTCACGGCCTACCCGCTCATCGATCTGCGGCGGCAGGGCATCTTCGTCAAGGAGTACGTCTTCCGCCTGGAGACGGCGCTGATACAGACGCTGGACAGCTACGGCGTGACCGGCCTGCGCGTCGCCAGCGCGCCGGGCATCTACGTGCGCCCGGCCGACCCCGGCAGCCATGCGGCGCTCGCCGGCCCGGTCGATCCGGCCAACGCTTTCAAGGGTCTGGCCAAGATCGCCGCACTGGGCATCAAGGTCAGCCGCCACTGCACCTTCCACGGCCTCGCGCTGAACGTGGCGATGGACCTTGAACCCTTCCAGCGCATCAACCCTTGCGGATACGAAGGCCTGGAAACCACATCCCTCGATAAACTCGGGGTTTTCACCGACTGGCCGACCGCGGCCGGGCGGCTCGCCGAGCGGCTCTCGGCACAATTTGAAGTCTCGACGCCTTGACCATGTCCGACACGACCACCACCTACGACCCGACGATCAAGCAAAAGGCCGAGGCCAAGACCTCCCGCATCCCGATCAAGATCGTTCCCGTCGCTCAGGCCGAGGTGCTGAAGAAGCCGGACTGGATCCGCGTCAAGGCCGGCTCGCCGTCGACGCGCTTCTACGAGATCAAGCAGATCCTGCGCGAGCACAAGCTGCACACCGTCTGTGAGGAAGCCAGCTGCCCCAACATCGGCGAATGCTTCGGCAAGGGCACGGCGACGTTCATGATCATGGGCGACAAGTGCACGCGCCGCTGCCCGTTCTGCGACGTCGGCCATGGCCGGCCGGACCCGCTGGACGTGGACGAGCCGCTGAACCTGGCCAAGACGATCGCGGCGCTCAAGCTGAAGTACGTCGTCATCACCAGCGTCGACCGTGACGACCTCAAGGACGGCGGCGCCGGCCACTTCGCCGAGTGCATCAGCAAGACGCGCGAGCTGTCGCCGCAGACGCAGATCGAGGTGCTGGTGCCCGACTTCCGTGGCCGCGCCGACCGGGCGCTGAACATCCTGAAGGCCGCACCGCCTGACGTGATGAACCACAACCTGGAGACCGCGCCGCGCCTGTACAAGGAAGCGCGCCCTGGCTCGGACTACCAGTTCAGCCTGGACCTGCTGCGGCGCTTCAAGGAAGAAGTGCCGGGCGTGCCGACCAAGAGCGGCATCATGGTGGGCCTGGGCGAGACGGACGACGAGATCCGCCAGGTGATGCGCGACATGCGCGCGCACAACATCGACATGATCACCATCGGCCAGTACCTGGCGCCGTCCGGCCACCACCTGCCGGTGCGCCGCTACGTGACGCCGGACATGTTCAAGCAGTTCGAGAAGGAAGCCTACGAACTGGGCTTCACGCACGCGGCCGTGGGTGCGATGGTGCGAAGCAGTTACCACGCGGACGAGCAGGCCCACGCGGCGCTGAACCCCACCGCCGCCTGATCAGCCCGCCAACGCGGCCGGCCGCGCCGGTCTTGGCTGCGGTGCCATCGGCGGCACCTGAGGCGCGTCGTTCAGGCGCAGAAACTTGAAGCCCACCAGCTGAGGTTTTTTCTGGCCGGCCTGACGTGCGTCGCGCTCGTTCAGGCGGGCGATGAAGCCCTGCAGCGTCTCCTCGCGCACCTGCGGCTCGGCCGAGTGCACGATGTGGCGCTGGCCATCGCTGCCGAGGACGATGAGACCGACGTGCGAGGCCCAGTAGCCACCGTCCCGGCCCGAGATCACGTTGACGAAGTCGCCCTCCTGCAACTGCGCCTCGATGGCGGCCACGTCTTGCTTGGCGACATAGACGTCGTCGAACTGCTGGACCGGGATCTCGCGCGTGATCTTGAACTGCTTGAGCAGGAAGGCCTGGCGGTCGATGCGCTGGCGGTAGGCCTGCGTCGGCACGCCGAGCGTGCGCGTCACGTCCTGCACCAGCCAGCTGTTGGCGACGTTCCAGTCCGCCTCGGTGTAGTGGTTGCGCGTGGCCGTGCCGATGACGCCGTCGCGGTAGCGCAGGCGCTGCAGCATCCAGAAGAACTCTTCCCACGACGCGCTCAGCGCCATCGCGTAGATGTGCTCGGCGAACACGACGCAGTCGCTCTTGGCGAGGTTGAACAGCGGCTGGCTGTCGTAGGTCTCGTAGGGGAACTCGCCCAGCAGATAGAGCTCGTAGGGCTGGCCGATGTTCTTGCGCGCCAGCGCGGCGATGCGCTGGCGCAGGGCGGGTTGGTCCAGCTGCTGCCAAGCGAGGAAGCGGCCCAGCTCGGCGGGCTGCATCTTGTAGAGCGGCTTGTTGAGCAAGGTCCCCAGTTGCGGAGCCTCGATGCCGACCTGACGCGCCTCGGCCAGCTGTGCGGCAGTCGGCTCGATCACCGGCACGGCAGGCGGCAGCGGTGCATTGGCGCAGGCCGTCAACAGCAATGCGATGCTCACGGAGCCAAGGAGATTTCTCATGGCTGGAGTGTCAGCCAGGGCGCAATGCCGGCTCAGGCTTCGGCCAGCAACTGCTCGATGAGGCCGTGCAGCGAGGCAAAGTCCGGCTCGCCGACGTAGCGCTTGACGATCTCGCCGCGCTTGTTGATGAGGAAGGTCGTCGGCGTCATCTGCACCGGGCCGAAGGCCTGGGCGACGCTGCCGGTGTTGTCGATGGCCACGCCGAAGGGCAGCTGGCGCGTCTCGGCGAACCGGGACACGAAGGCCGGCGGGTCGTAGCTCATGGCGACGGCCAGCGTGTCGAAGCCGCGCGCTTTGAACTTGTCGTGCGTGGCGACGATCTGCGGCATCTCCTTCACGCAGGTCGCACAGCTCGTGGCCCAGAAGTTCACCAGCATGACCTTGCCGCCCCACTGCTGGGAGCTGGCCTTCTGGCCGTTCAGCAGCACGTAGCTGACCTCGGGGGCACGCTCGCGGGCGCAGCCGCCGAGGGCGGCGGCGCAGAGCAGCGCGAGGGCGGTAACGAGGGCGCGGCGGTTCAGCATGACCGCCATTCTAGGTAGACGCTCAATTCCTCTTGGCGAGTTCGAACATCAGCAGCGACGGCAGCGCATCGGGGAAATGGCGACGGGAGATGCGGGCCAGGCCGTCGTCGGTGGCGGTGGACAGCTGAGTGCGGTGCTCGGCGTCGAACATCTCGACAAAGCTGAAGTCCGGCGCGTCGCGCATCACCGCGGCGATCAGTTGCAGCAGCGCCTCGTTCATCAGCGCCGCATCGAACAGCAACGCGTGCGGCAGGCCCTCGCGGCAGAACTGCTCGGCCTCGGCCACGCTGCCCACGACGTCTACCAGCATGCCCATGTGGCGCACGGCAGCTTGCGCCTCGGTGCGCAGGTCGCGGTTGGCCGCCAGGATCAGCAACTGGCAGCCGGCCAGCGGGCGCGAGTTGCCGCCCAGGCGCTCGACTTCGGCCTCCAGCCGCGCATGGGTGCTGTCGGGCGGCGGCGCCTCGTCCGGGGCGAGCTGGTTGAATTCGAGCGTCAGCAGCGTGATGCCGGCCTCCTGCTCGCGCAGCGGCAGCACGCCCAGCGTGATGGCTGTCTGCTCCAGCAGCTTCCAGGCCAGCGAGTCCAGCCCGGCGGACGCGGCCCGTGGTTCGGGGTGGTCGCCGAGCAGCTCCAGCGAGCGGTGGGCGAAGCGGCAGCTCAGCCGCGCCTTTACGGGCCAGGGTGTCAGGTCCAGGCGCAGGTCGACGGAGGAGTGCGTGTTGGCCAGCGCCCAGTCCATCAGCGCGTTCAGCAGCGCGAACAGCAGGGCGCCGTCGGCCCAGATCTCCACGGCCTGGAGCGACTGGCGCACCTGGACGCCGCGCGCCTGGGTCTCGCGGCTGCGCTGGGCGAGCACGCTGCGCAACATCTGCGTGAGGTGCTGGCGCTCGCGGTTCAGGCGCAGGCGGCCGGAGGCCAGGCGTGAGAGCTGCTGGCCCAGCATGCCGGCGGTGCGGGCGTCGTCCACGCTGCGGCGCAGCAGGCGCAGGCCGCGGCGGTCGATCTGGCCGGTGGTGGCAAGGGCCTGGATCTGCTCCAGCGCCGCGCTCAGTGGCCCGGCGATCTCGGCGCCTAACTGCTGGACGATGTCGGCCCACTGCACCGGCGTCGGTTCAGGCATGACATCGTTGGCGGCGCTGACTGGCGCGGAAGAAGGCGGTGTGGACATGACCCCTGAGACGACAAGCCGCGGCGGATGGTTCTAGGTTGTTGGCCCGCTGCGGTGCGAGAACGCATGCTGGGCATAGGGCGCTCCCATCTCCATCCCCTGGGCAGGGGGAAACCCTTGGTTTGGGGGTGGGTTTGCCCTCAAGCGATGACGCCGGCGGCACGCCAGTTCGTGATTTCCTCCTCACTACAGCAGGCTTCTCGCAGCAACTCGTCGCTGTGCTGGCCCAGCAGCGGCGGCGCATGACGGTACTGCACGGGCGTGGCCGACAGCTTCATCGGGCTGGCGACGAGGCGTAAATCCGGTGTCAGCGGGTGATTCATGGCGACGACGGCACCGCGCGCCTGCGCCTGTGGGTCGGTCAGCGCCTCGTCGATGCCATTGATGGAGCCGCAGGGCACCTTGGCGGCTTCAAGCGCGGTCAGCCAGTCGTTGCGCGGGCGCTGGCGGATGGCCTCGGCCAGTTGCGGCACCAAGATGGCTCGATGGCGGACGCGCTCCGAATTGGTGGCAAAACGTGCGTCTGCCGCCCAGTCAGGCCGCCTGGCCACGTCGCAGAACTTGGCGAACTGGCGGTCGTTGCCCACCGCCAGGATCAAATGGCCGTCGCTGGCCTCGAACACCTGGTAAGGCACGATGTTCTGGTGCGCGTTTCCCATTCGCCGCGGCACCTGGCCGCTGCACAGGTAGTTGCTGCCCAGGTTGGCCAGCATGGCGAGTTGGGTGTCCAGCAGGGCCATGTCGATGACCTGACCCTGGCCGGTGGCGTCGCGGTGGCGCAGCGCGGCCAGGATGGCGACGGTGGCATACATGCCGGTGAACAGGTCGGCCACGGCCACGCCCACCTTCTGCGGCCCGCCGCCGGGCAGGTCGTCGCGTTCGCCAGTCACGCTCATGAGCCCGCCCATGCCTTGCACGGCATAGTCGTAGCCGGCGCGCTCGGCATAGGGCCCCGTCTGGCCGAAGCCGGTGATGGAGCAGATGACCAAGCCCGGGTGCTCGGCCAGCAGGCTTTGCGCGTCCAGCCCATAGCGGGCCAGATCGCCGACCTTGAAGTTCTCCACCAGCACGTCGACCTGGGCCGCCAGCTTGCGCACGATGGCCTGTCCTTGCGGTGTGGCCAGGTCGACGGCCAGCGAGCGCTTGTTGCGATTGGCGCCGAGGAAGTACGCCGCCTCAGTCGTGTCCTGCCCGTCGGCGTCCTTCAAGTAAGGCGGCCCCCAGGCGCGCGTGTCGTCACCGCTGCCCGGGCGTTCGATCTTGATGACGTCGGCGCCCAGGTCGGCCAGCGTCTGCGTGCACCAGGGGCCGGCCAGCACGCGGGACAGGTCCAGCACGCGCACGCCCGACAGTGCTTGAGGAGAGGGCAAATCTTGCATTGCGGAATTGTCGTGGGGCGGCTGTCGATAATTGGGCGATGCGCCAACGCCTCACCGCCGGATTTGCCCTAATGCTGGTTTTGCTGGCGGCGTGCCAGCCGGCGCTGAATTGGCGCGAGGTGAGGCCGGAGCAGTCCAACGCCGTGGCGCTCTTCCCCTGCAAGCCGGAGGTCGAGCAGCGGCCCGGCATGGGCCTGGCCCAGTGCGAGACAGCGGGGATGAGATTTGCGCTGTCCTGGGCGGATGCGCCCGACCCCTCCCAGGCCGGCGCCGCGCTGAAGGCCATGGCGCTGGCCCTCGCCGCCAAGGTTGGTCAGCCGCTGTCGGTGGCGCAGCCGCTCCAGGTGCCTGGCATGACGCCCCTGCCCGAAGCTGCCCAGTACCGCCTGGCCGGCGCCGCCCGGCTGGCCGTGTTCTCCCATGGCGGGCGGGTTTACCAGGCGCTGATGACGGCGCCACGGGACGACGCGGCCGCGTGGGACAGCTTCCTCGGCGGCTTGCGCGTGGCTGGGGCTATTGAGCCCGCCCGCTAACATCCCGTCATGCCCCACCTGCTCGTGATCGCCCACGCGCCGCTCGCTTCTGCGTTGCGGCAGGTGGCCGAACACACCTTTCCGGACTGCGCGCCCACGCTGACCGTGCTGGACGTCCACCCCGGCATGTGCGCCGACGATGTCGAGACCGCCGCGCGCGCGCTGATGGCCGACGCCAGCCAGCCCGAGTGGCTGGTGTTGACCGACGTTTTCGGCGCCACGCCCTGCAACGGCGCGCTGCGCCTGGCGGGGGAGCAGGTGCAGGTGCTCAGTGGCGTCAGCGTGCCCATGCTGTGGCGCACGCTCTGCTATGCCAGCCAGAAGTCCTTGACCGAACTGGCCCGGCGCGCCGTGCAAGGCGCGGTCGCCGGCGTCGTCGCCACGCCTCCCTTGCCGCCCGAAGAATGATCACTTCCACCCTCACCATCAGCAACAAGCTGGGTCTTCACGCACGCGCCTCGGCCAAGCTGACCAAGCTGGCCGGCAGCTTCAAGTGCGATGTCCACATGAGCCGCAACGGCCGGCGGGTGAACGCCAAGAGCATCATGGGCGTCATGATGCTGGCCGCCGGCCTCGGCGCCGCCGTCGAGCTGGAGACGGAAGGCGACGACGAGCAGGCGGCGCAGGACGCGATCACCGCCCTCGTCAACGACAAGTTCGGCGAAGGTCAGTAAGCAGCTTCAGCTGGCGAGGCGGCGAAAGCGCGCTGGCAGGTCGGCCATGCGCACCAGCAGCGGCAGGTCGGCGGTGTTGAAGTCGGGGTCCCAGGCGGGTTCGCCCAGCAGCTTGGCGCCGCAGCGCAGATAGCCGCGGATCAGCGCCGGCGCCTCGACCTGCAGGTCCTGGCGCAGGTGCTTGATCGGCAGCGGCAGGCGCGGCCGCACTTGGCAGTCGATGGGTGCGAGATGCGTCGCAGCGATCTGCCTCCAAAGGCTGGCCGCGAAGTGCCCGCCGTCCCTCATGCTGACGCTGGCGCAGCCGATGACGGTGTCCAGCCCGTTGCGAGTCATGAACTCGGCCATCGCGCCCCACAGCGCAATGATGGCGCCGCCGCTGCGGTGGTCGGCGTGCACGCAGGAGCGGCCGATCTCCGCCAGCCGCGAGCGCATGCCGCGTAGCCGGGTCAGGTCGAACTCGGTGTCGCTGTAGAAACCGCCGGCGCGCTTGGCAGCTGTTGGGGTCAGCACGCGGTAGGTACCGACGACGGGGCCGGGCTCGCCGTCATCGCCGCCGGCACGCACCAGCACATGTTCGCAGTAGGCATCGAAGAGGTCGACGTCCAGACCGGCGGCCGCGCCGCTGGGTGGCGCCAGGCGCGCGCCCATCTCGACGGCGAAGACCTGGTAGCGCAGCGCTTGGGCTTCGCGCACCTCGGCCTCGCTGCTGGCCCAGCTGACGCTCAGGCGGGTGGGAGTGGCGCGCTCCGGGCGCGGCAAGGCGGGGGCATGCGACGGCGCATGCGTGACGATTTGGCTGCGATTCATGCGCCGGAATGCTGAGCGGCCGGTTTGACGCAGCCATGAAGGCACTATGAAAAAACCATGACGCGCGAGACTTGTACAACCGGCTACATTGACCCCTCGATCTGCGGGGTGTGCGATGAGTTTCCAGGTGTTCGGCATTGCGGTCTCACGCGGCGTGGCCATCGGCCGCGCGGTGCTGGTGGCGTCCAGCCGTGTCGACGTGGCCCACTATTTCGTCGCGCCCGATCAGATCGCGTCAGAGATTGCCCGCCTGCTGCGCGGGCGCGATGCCGTCGTGCTCGAACTGGAAACGCTGCGGGACGAGCTTCCCGACGACGCTCCCCACGAACTTGCGGCGCTGCTCGACGTCCACCTGATGCTGTTGCACGATGAAGCCCTCACCGGCAGCGCCAGCCAGTGGATCGTCGACCGTCACTACAACGCCGAATGGGCGCTGTCCGCCCAGCTCGAAGTGCTGGCGCGCCAGTTCGACGAGATGGAGGACGACTACCTGCGCGAACGCAAGGCCGATCTGGAACAGGTCGTCGAGCGCGTGCTGCGCGCACTGGCGCATGCCCATGGCAACGCGCCCACGCCCGTCACGCCGCGCGACTTCGGCGGCGAAGACCCGCTGCTGCTCGTCGCCGCCGACATCGCGCCGGCCGACATGATCCAGTTCAAGCGCAGCGTTTTCCGCGGCTTTATCACCGACATCGGCGGCAAGACCTCGCACACCGCCATCGTCGCCCGCAGCCTGGACATCCCGGCCGTCGTCGGCACCCGCGAGGCCTCGCGCCTGATCCGCCAGGACGACTGGGTCATCATCGACGGCGATGCCGGCACCGTCATCGTCAACCCCTCGCCCATCGTGCTGGAGGAATACCGTTTCCGCCAGCGCCAGAGCGAGTTGGAGCGCGCCCGCCTGGGCCGCCTGAGGCACACACCCGCCGTCACGCTGGACGGCGAGCACATCGAGTTGCACGCCAACATCGAGATGCCCGCCGACGCCGAGGCGGCCATTGAGTCGGGCGCGACCGGCGTGGGCCTGTTCCGCAGCGAATTCCTTTTCATGAACCGCGACGGCGAACTGCCGAGCGAAGAAGAGCAGTTTGGCGTCTACAAGGCGGCCGTCGAGGCGATGAAGGGCATGCCGGTGACGATCCGCACCGTCGACATCGGCGCCGACAAGCCGCTCGACCGCCTCAGCGTCTCCGAACTGCGCCACGAGCATGTGCTCAACCCAGCCATGGGCCTGCGCGCCATCCGCTGGAGCCTGGCCGAACCGAGCATGTTCCGCCAACAGCTCCGCGCCATCTATAGAGCGAGCGCCTTCGGCAAGGTCAGGCTGCTTGTGCCCATGGTCGCCCACCTCAGCGAGGTGAAGCAGATCATCGAAACCCTTCGCAAGGTGCAGCAGCAGCTCACCGATGCAGGCCACACCTTTACCCACGTCGAGCTCGGCGTCATGATCGAGATCCCGGCCGCTGCGGTCATGCTGCCGCTGCTGCTGCGCCACCTGGACTTCGTCTCCATCGGCACCAACGACCTGATCCAGTACACGCTGGCCATCGACCGCGCCGACGAAGCGGTGGCCCATCTGTTCGACCCCTGGCACCCGGCGGTGCTGCAGCTCATCAGCCGGGCCATCGCGGAGTCACGCGCGGCGGGCAAAGGCGTCAGCGTCTGCGGCGAGATGGCCGGCGACCCCGACTTCACCGACCTTCTGCTGGCCATGGGGCTGCGCAGCTTCTCCATGCACCCGTCCCAGATTCCTGCCGTCAAGCAGCGAGTGCTCCGCGCCGATACCCAGCGCCTGGCGGCCGCGCTACCGCGCGTGCTTGAAAGCGAAGACCCGCAGGCTGCTGCTACCAAGGAGCTGGCAACCGCCAGAGGTGGGGTGGCTGTAGTTCACTGAGTGGTCCCCGTCTTCTGACCACGGCTTGTGAGCTGCCCTAGCTAGACAGAGTGCAGCGTGTGCAGCCACGGAGAGCCGCACACAAGCTATCGAATTGGTGGAAGGCTTGCGTTCCCCGAAAAACCTGTGCTACAGTCGTGGGCTTCGCTGATGACAAAGCGCTGAGTGATCTGGAAGCGGATTGCAGGGCGTAGAGGGGTTGGCGGAGTCGGGTTGAAAGACCTGGGCGGGCTTGAGACAAGTCGGCGGGTGCTTCGAAGGGTTCGAAAGAATTTTTGAAAAGTACTTGACGATGCTGCGAAAGCAGATCAAAATCTCGCCTCTTTGC
>NZ_JBGCUM010000162.1:0-508 GCF_054177665.1 Roseateles sp. P5_E8
ATTTCACTCCCCTCCCGGGGTTCTTTTCGCCTTTCCCTCACGGTACTTGTTCACTATCGGTCGATTACGAGTATTTAGCCTTGGAGGATGGTCCCCCCATATTCAGACAGGATTTCACGTGTCCCGCCCTACTCTATTCGCGCCTAGTTCCACAATCTGCATTTCTCATACGGGGCTATCACCCGCTGTGGCCGGACTTTCCATTCCGTTCTGATATACAAACTGCTAAAACGCGAGGGCTACTCCGATTTCGCTCGCCACTACTTTCGGAATCTCGGTTGATGTCTTTTCCTCGAGCTACTGAGATGTTTCAGTTCACCCGGTTCGCCACAATGACCTATGTATTCAGTCAGAGTTACTCCTTGCGGAGTGGGTTTCCCCATTCGGAAATCTCCGGATCAAAGCTAATTTGCCAGCTCCCCGAAGCTTATCGCAGGCTATCACGTCCTTCGTCGCCTGTAATCGCCAAGGCATCCACCACATGCACTTAGTCACTTGACCCTATAAC
>NZ_JBGCUM010000163.1:0-508 GCF_054177665.1 Roseateles sp. P5_E8
GTGGATGCTTCAGCCGGGCGTCGCCGCGCACTACGCGGCCGAGGCCTACGCGATCGAAGTCCACGAAGACCGCCTCGTCGTGCTCGCCACGACCCGCCCCATCAAGCACCGTGGCGACACGCTGCAAGGCCCCACGCTGACCGTGACGCTGAGCTCGCCGCTCGAAGGCGTCATTCGCGTCAGCGTCGAGCACTACACCGCGTCCAGCCCGCCGCGGATGCACATCCCCATGGTCGGCGCAGGCAAGCCCAGCGTGCAAATCGTCAACGGCGAGACCAAGGCCACCCTGACTTCGGGCGCCATCTCGGTTGACGTCAAGAAGGGCGAGGGCTGGGCCCTGACCTTCCGCGAAGGCGACCGCGTCCTGACCAAGAGCGACTGGCGCGGCCTGGGCTACATCCAGTGGGGTGYCAAGGGCAACCACATGCACGACCAGCTCTCGCTGGCCGTCGGCGAGAACGTCTACGGCCTGGGTGAGCGCTTCACGCCCTGGGTCAAGAACGGTCAG
>NZ_JBGCUM010000018.1:0-111549 GCF_054177665.1 Roseateles sp. P5_E8
GAGCGTCGCTATGTCGAATCCCCCCCCGCGCGAAGAACGGCCTGTAGACCAGAAGTCCCCTCCAAAGCGCTTTCCGCCGGGACCTTTGCCGAAATGAACACGCCCGCTCAGGTGATCGAGACTCACAGTGCCAGTTCTCCTGCCGTCGTGCCGTCCGGGGCGCCGCGCACGATGCAAGAGGCGATCATGGAAGCGAGATACGGTTGCACGTTCCACTTGATGAATGAGCGCCTCTATGAGCGCACCGACTTCACCATTGGCGTGGCAACGCTCGCTGGTGGCAGCGCAGCCATCGCGGCGGCGCTGAAGAATCGGCCCGAATTTCTTGTTGTGGCGGCATGCGTGTTCGGCTCGCTGAGCATCGCAAGTCGCCTGTGGGGTGCGGGTCGCAAGGCGGAACGGCACCTTTTCGCGAGAAAGGCATACAGCCAACTTCTCGAGGATGCGCCGAGCAAGACCTTGGCTGAAGTGGACAAGGCGATTGCGAAGTTGGAGCGAGACAGCCCAGGCGGGTTTTCGGGGCTCGCGCAACCGGCCTACAACGCTGTGGTCATTGGGCAGAGCTATCCCCAATACGCTGAGCCCCTTTCCGCTTGGGAAAGGACGCTGAACATCATGGTGTGAGCGGGCCGTTTCGCAGTTCCCTACGGGGCTGGACGCGGTGCTCACTTGCACACCCCCACACATGCGGTGAAAACCAGCGCGGCAACGCCGCACAGCGCGATGAGGGTGGTCACCAGGGTGCGCTTCATTGCTGCGCCTCCGTGTAGTTGGCGAAGTAGGGCGGCCCTGGGGCTGGGTCGGGATGGGCAGGAAGACGAGGCGGCAGCAGGCCCAACACCAGTCGATGTCGAGCTTCAGGCGTTCGCACGCGGGGCACGCGCCCAGGTCCACGCAGCGCGGGCAGGAGCAGCCGTCGACGTGCCCGGCGATGGGGTCGATGGCGGAGACGTGCGTGGTCATGGCAGCACGGCCGGTTGCGCAGGCGCTGACGCTTGCGGGCCGGGCTCTTCAGCCAGCAGCAGCTCGAGCGGCAGGCCCTGGCTGGCGGATGTGTCGTCGTGCTCGTCCGGCGGCGGCTCCCCGGCCAGGCCGAGCAGCGCCACGAGCACGATCAAGCAAGCGAGCACGGCGAAGCGCGGCCAGCGGTCAAAGAAGGGCGCCAGCAGGTAGGCCGCCGGCGGACGGCCAATGGGCGGCAGGTTGGCGCCCAGCTTCGTGCAGGCCTCGGCCGGCATCGGCACACAGGGCAACCCATCAGCGGCAGACGAGTAGAACCCCGCGAAGGCGTCCAGCTCGCCAATCAGGGGTTGTCGCAACCGCGCACAAAAGGCGGCCGTGCTAGCGTGAAGCTCTACGTCAGCGGCTGGGAGGCGCGCATGCGATTCGCTCTGTTCTTGATCTTCCTCGTGGCATGCGCCATGGGCGCCGGCTACGGCTTGTTCGGCAACACCGCAGTGGCCAGCGTGCTGTGCGCCATCTGGTTGCTCATGGCGGTCGTCGCACTGGTCGGGCGCGGCGTCATCGACGCGCTGCGCGTGCGGGACGGCAGCTCGGAGCCACGCGGCGAGCCCGGGGACCGTGGCGGCGCCGTGATGCCCTCCTGGTTGAAGTGACCCTTTAAGCACGGCAGACCTCGGCGCGGAAGGCTTCGGCCGCGTACATGCGCTCGATGATCTCGAGCGTGCTGCGCAGGCGGTCTGCCGTGAGCGGTGGCACGAAGAGGTCAACGTCGGCGGCGCGCGCGTAGTGAATGCGCTCCGGGCCTACGCCCATGTCGCCTCCTGCGCCCGTCTCGAAGAGGCACAGGTCGCCCACGTCGTCGCCGGCTGCAAAGCTTGCGCTCGCCATGTCGTAGGCGCTCTCGCAGTTGTAGATGTAGCCCCGGTCCGCCCAGTCGGTGGTGTCGGTGCACCAGGCGCTGGCCAGCAACTGCTCAAGGTAGGCGTGGCGGTCGGCGTTCAGCGGCGCTTCGAAGAACACCTTGCGGTCGCGCAGCGGGCGGTCGCGCGAGGTGAGTGCGTCTGGCAGCGAGACGAAGGCCCGGTGCAGGCCGATCAGGCCCATGCCCAGGAAAAGGCGCTGGCGCGCCGCGGCGGTTGAACTGGTCTGCTGGCGCATGTGGCCTCCGGGCTGGGTACGGAGGCAATACTAGGCGCGCCTAGCTTTTGGGTCAATAGGCGTGCCTAGCTAAAATTCAGAATGCGTAAAAACACCGACGCGAAGAAGAGATCCCGATCAGCTGGCCAGGCTGCGCCTGAACTCGACCAGAGCCTCATTACGGGCTTCCGATTCGGTGCGGTCTCTGGCGATGCCCACGCCCTCGGCGATCTGGTCGACGCTGGCGCACGCAGCCTCCGCTAGTTCGGCGATGGACGTGAGCTGGGCTTCAGCGAGAGCCGGCGAGCTGTAAAACCGTGGGCTTCTCATCAGCACCTGTAGGGTCTGACTGAGCGCCGAGATGCGTTCGAATTCCTCGGCGGCGAAGGTGGCCATTGCGAGCACCGCGCCCTTGAGTTGCGTGGCTTGGGTTGCTGTTGCGCGCCCTGCCGCGCTGTCTTCTTTTGACACTTTTAACCTCTCCTGGCGCTACACCGGCCCAGGGCGGGGCGAAGGTGGCACCCCCTTGAAGCGATGGGGCTTGGCAGCCTCTTGTTCGCTTCTCTAGGGGGTTGCGGCTCGTACCATCAAGGTGCAGCGCTAGCGGCGAGTTTGACCGGGCCACGCCCCGCAAACAACCTGGAAGATTTTCGCGAGTAAACGGGGTAGTCGATGTTTTCGGACCACTACGAGGCGCTAACGACTGCCGCCTCTTTGGAGCAGTTCTCGCATGCCATGCAGGCCATCTGCGTCGAGGCCGGCGCCGAGCGCTTCATTGCGCTGAAGCTACGGGGCCTTGGACAGCGGGAGGTGGTGCAAGTCTTCCACAGTGGCGGCCCAAGGGTTGAAGAAATGCTCGGGCCGCCGAGGCATCTGGCTTTTGATCACCTCGTCGTGATGCTGTGCAACGCTCCGTTGCGATCGGTGTTTGTCGGCGCAGGCACTGAGCACGAGGTGAAGGTCGACGGTTATTCCCATGGTGCAGCTGCCCTTGCCCGCGATAAGCGTTTTGGCTGCCTGGTGCTGTTTGCCAGGCGGGCGCCGGCCATTGCGGACGCGGAGCGCATGCAGTTGTTGTCGTGCGCGTCATTGGCCGCTCAGCTGGCGCTCGCTGGTTTCGCCACCACTCCGCTCAAACCTTGCCCGATAAGCAGCAGAGAACTGAACTGCCTGCGCTACTTCGTCAACGGCTACGGCACGAAGGAGACGGCGCAAGCGCTTGGCATCAGTGCTCGCACCGTCGAGGGTCACTTCGACCGGGCCAGGCTGCGTTGTGGCGTCGACACGACCCTTGCGGCTGCGCTGATGGCCTTGAGCGAGGGCTGGCTTGAGCCCTCGGAGGTCAGGCGGCTTGAAGGCGCCGGTTGATTACTTGCTGCCGCCGTATGGGATGCCGAGGACTTCGTAGAACAGTTCGATCAGGGACATATTCACTCCAGTGGTGTTGTTGACAGGTCACTTCGACCTGTCCCCACTGTCGCCCTACTCGCGTAAATCTACTAGCTGGCAATCTGACCAGTTGTGGCGCTCCTACCCGTCGATCAAGCCGCCTTCGATGGCTCGCAGAACCGCCATCGGTGCAGAGGTCGCACCGAGCTTCGACAACATCCGGCGCGATGTTGCGCCGCGATTGGTGATGACAACCTTCCCGAGATGTAGCGAGATCGACTGAGCGTCGGCCGCCCAGCGCAACGCCTCGATGTCCTCGCGACTAACCGCGTTCAGGTCGACCACCGGCGCTGGCGTGTGAATTCGCGTCGCGGCGGCTTGAGCGTGCTGGGCGATGAGCCCGAGATGGGCGTGCAGCTTCAGGCGTTCGCCCTTGTTCGTGGTGATGGGGTCAGGGCTGTCGACACCGAAACAGAACATCTCGGCGTGGCTAAATTCGTGAATCGAGATGGCCATTCCATGCCGATAGCCGAAGGGCGATTGCAGCTCCCACAACTCGCCAGCGCCGGCCCGCACATAGAAATCCTGGTCGTAGACAAAGCAGCCCTGTTGACCCTGCATGGCGTTCAGCAGCGGGTCGCGGATGGCCAAATCCCGCGATTTGAAGACCTCATAGAAGCCGTCCGGCGGATTCCCGAAGCTCGCGCAAAGTCCACCTGATGACAGGCGGCCCCGAATAAGCGTGCCACCTGAGAGCCCGAAGCCCAAGTGCCTCACCGCGGCAACAAGGCGTCCCTGTAGTGTCTCCGCGTCGGGCGAGAGGCCGATGTCGAGGAGATCCTGATAGCCGAGCATTGCGGGACTTTAAAGCGACGGAAGCTGCCCGGCTACTTGAGCGCACTCAGCTGCGACACGACTTGCTCAAACGTTCGGTCACTGTCGGGTCCAAGTGCCAATCGCTTCAGTGCGTCGCCGACCTTCTCGTTCTTCGTGTCGTCGCCGGAAAGCAGCGCGTTGCGGATCACAAGCACCGCCTGCCGCACCGTCACCGGCTCCGCGCGCGGGGCTGGCGCGGCTTGCTTGGGGTTGTCCCGCCAGTTCGGTGAGCCGATGCCCGTCATCAGCCAATTCTGATCACAGCCGAACTCAGCGCTGAGCTTGCGGGCTGGCTCCGGCTTCATCGACTTTGTCACGCCATGGATCCAGTCCGACACGCTAGCGGTGGACACCCCGGATATACGCGAGATGTCGGCAGGCCGCGTCCCAGGGCGACGGGCGATCAAAGCGGCGATGCGGGCGGCTAACAGCATTAGGCGAGGCTATCGAAATTGTCGCTAGGCATGGCTTGCTGTAGCGCTAGGCATGCCTTACGATGATCAGCATGTCTACGTTGATCGACGAACTTGGCGGGCCGGCCTCAGTGGCCCGGATGTGTGGCATCAAGCCTCCGAGCGTCATCGGCTGGAACGGCCGGATACCGAAGGAGCGTTGCCCGGAGATCGAGCTTGGGACCTCGGCTCGCGTGCCCGTGGAGCGGCTGCGAACCGATGTGCGCTGGGTGCGTGTGGCGGACCCGCTGTGGCCGCACCCGGAGGGGCGCCCGTGCATCGACGTGATGGGCCCGACGCAGCAGGTGCGCCATGCCGCGTGAGCCATGGCACCCGCCGATGGTCGTTCCGTCAGTGCGTGGCACTGACGCCGAGAGCGTTATGGCAGAGATCCGGGACGAAGTGCGCATCGACGTGCAAGGGGTCAGCCGCAGCGACTTGGTGCGCCTACCGTTCTTCCCGGACGGGGTGCGCATCGTCATCGCCGTCGGCAATGACGGACTTATGTCGGTCAGCTCGACCGTCGCTGGACGCTTCGACTCGTCATACGCGCCGATGAGCGCCGGCCGACTGTTGCAGCGCGTGCTGCCGGAGCTGCTGCGTGAAGCGGCCGAGCGAACTAGTCGAGATCGTCCGGATCCATCGTGACTTCGTACAGCTCGTTGAACTCGAACTGGATGAGGTCCTCGCCGCCTCCACGGTTCTTGAGCCGATACAGGCTTAAGTTCCCGCCGCCAAAAAAGATGGGCGTGTCCTCGGGCATGTCTTTCATGAAAGCCATATGCGCGCGCAGCGCGCCCAGCGTGATGGTCTTCGGACCTCGGCGCTTCGGTTCGTTCATGGGTGCCCCCCTCGGGCTTGCGGTTGTGGTGACAGCAAGCGTATCCGAGGCGGGGCGCCCGCCTTACGGCAGCAGCGCTTGCAGCGCTTGCAGTGCGGCCGGGGCGTTTTGCCAGGCCAGCGCTATTAGCGATTTCGATGCATCTTTGAGGCCCTCGACACCGAGGTCCTGCAAGCCTTCCTTCAGTTTCTGCTTGAGCGACGGGTCGGCGTCCGATGCGTCGATACGAGCCTCGATCAACGCGCGCAGCGTGTCTGCTTCGAAGCGAACCGTGACCGTGCCGAGGATGGCGCTCAGACCGCCGTCTTCCTCGAGGAAGTCCATGCCACGAGCGGTGATGGTGGCCGTGTTGATCGCCAGCCCACCGAACAGTGGCTTCACCGTTTCCAACGACGCCAACCCATGTTCCTGGAGATACGCGAGGTTGCGGACTATCGCTTCGACGTCGCTGCTCTCGTCCAGCAACTGCGGCCCAAGGATGCGATCTGGGTATGCGTCGGCGAGACGGTTCAGCAGGGACCGCTGGAGTTCGCGGTCCAGCCGCTTCGAGCTTGAAGTCATTGCCGCCGTCCCTGGACTGATCGTTGGTGTCAGCCGCAGCGTATCCGAGGCAGTGCGCTCGCCCATTGAGTTGTCTTTCTCCCATGCCCGCAGTCTCGCGGCCGGGGTCATTTCAAACCATCACAACGTCACGAGGGAATTGCGATGAACGTCGCTGATGCCTGCTTCTCCACCGTCCACGACTACCCAGGTGGTGCCGAAGCCCTCGGCCCGCGCCTTGGCAAGCTCGGCACGTCGCTGAGCGCTGAGGTGCGCATGGTGCCGCCTGGCGGCGCGTTCTCGTCGGACCCCAAACGGTCGCAGGCGAAGCTTGGCGTGCTGGACGCGGTGCGCATCATGCAGATGACGGGTGACTACCGCGTGCTGTACGCGATGGCGGGTGAGCTTGGGCACTTCCCGCCGATGCCGATGCCCAACGATCTGGATGCAGGCATGCCGTGCATGCAGAACATGGGCGAGGTGTGCTGCGCGGTCGGCGTGCTGATGGAAGAGGTCGCCCGCGACACGGCGGACGGCAAGGTGACCAACCCCGAGTACGCCGCAGCGGTCCGGCAGGCCGGCGCGCTGGTGGCTGCGGTTCAGCGGCTGATGCGCCAGCTCGCCGCGATGAACGCCGAGCACCGGGTGGCTGAAGCCCCGGGTGCGGCGTCGTGATGGGTCGCGCCCTCGGTAGCTGGCCAGACGCACGCACGCTTCCGGAGAGACCGCCGCTGACGGACCACGACGCGACCGAGCGCTTGGGCGCCGAGGACATGGCGGCGCTGCATGCCGAGCAGCTGCTCAATGTGGCGAAGCTGGCCCATCAGCGCACCGCCGAGGCCGCGCTGGCCAGCGTGCCGGGCGTTTGCACGAACTGCGGCGGCGAGTGCCTGCCCCGGGCCGTGTATTGCGACGACGACTGCCGCGAGGACCATGAAGACCGAGTGCAAACGCTGCGGCGGCAGGGGCTGGCCCGGTGAGCGTTGTTGTCCTGTCTGCATCGGCGCTGCGGTCGGCGCTGGTATCGCGAGTTGATTCATTGCCCGAGGCGATGCGGGTGCGGCCTCACTGGCTGCTCTGGAAGCTGACGCCGCCACGGGTACCCGGCAGCAAGCAGGGCAAGCTGCCGTACTACGTGAACGGTGAGCCGCGCGGCTGGCCCAACGGGCAGCCGCGTGACGAGAGCGGCCGGATCATCTACACGAACGGCAAGGTGCTGCCAACGCCGGAGCACCCCAACGTCGCGCAGGGTGACGAACTGGACCGCGCAGCACTGGTGTCGTTTGACGTGGCCTTCGAGGCGTTCAAGCGCAAGCCGGCCTATGCGGGCATCGGCTTCGCTTTCCTGCCCGGTGATGGCCTGATCGGTGTTGACATTGACGGCGCTATCGACCCGGAGAGCGGCGAGATGTCGCAGCTGTGCCAAGACGTGATGGCGCTGTGCCCGAGCTTCACCGAGGTGAGCGTGTCGGGCACGGGCATTCACGTCATCCTGGCGGGCGAGGTCGAGGGCTTCAAGGATGACCCCATCGGCTTGGAGGTGTACTGCGGCCGGCAGTTCTTCACGTGCAGCGGCGCGGCGTGCGGCCCGGTGCCAGAAGTAGCCTCCGCTGATCCCGAGGCGTTGCAGACGATGCGCGAGTGGGTCGAGCAAAGCAAGGCGCAGCAGCAGGCCGAGAAGGATGCGGTGCGCGCAGCTGCTGCCCCGCCGTCGGCGCCGGCACCGCGCCCCGTTCCCCCGGCAGGTCAGTCGTCTGGGCCAGCCAGCGGCAAGGCGGACTTTCGCGCGGTGAACGATGCGGCGTTGCAGCACCTAGGCGCCTGGGTGACGACGCTGCTGCCTGCGGCTCGGCCCTACCGCAACGCCGCCGGCGGCGATGGCTACAGGGTCACCAGTCGCGACCTCGGGCGCGACCTCCAGGAAGACCTGGCCATCATGGCGACCGGCATCAACGACTTCGGCACCGAAGAGAAGCTGACGGCCGTCGACCTGGTGATGCGCGAGCGCGGCTGCACGGCGCGGGATGCATTGCACTGGTTGGCACCGCTAGTGGGTGTGACGCTGACGCCGCCGAAGCGCCAGAACGGCGCAGGCTCCGCCGGCGATGGCCGCAGGCCTGAACCTCCGGGCGAGGGCGCGCGACGCGTTGTTGAGGCTGCTGGCTCGCCCGCCGGCGGCGATGGCGACGGAGGGGAGGGCGCTGCTGAAAACGCCGACTCTCCCCCGCCCGAGGGTAGGGGCGGCGCCGCGCTGGTGAAGGCGAAGGGCAAGAAACAGAAGCCGGTGGACCCGGCGAAGCTGGACGCGCTGTTCACCGACTACGCCTATCAGTACGGGTCAGACATCGCGTGGTGCGTCAGCCGGCTCAAGCCGGTGAAGATCGGCAACCTGCGGCACACCTTCGGCAGCGATGCGGTGCGCGTGTGGATGGCGCACGACGACCGCCGCATGGTGGAGGAAGAGCACGTCGTGTTTGAGCCCGGCGTGGAGCTGGGGCCCGACTACATCAACCTGTATGCGGGCATGCCGCTGACACCGCTGGAAGGCAGCGTGGGGCCGATGCTGGAATTGCTCCAGTGGCTGTGCGCCACGTCGGAAGCGCCAGGCCTGGAGGCGAAGGACATTGCCGACTGGGTGCTGCGCTGGTGCGGGCTGCTGGTCCAGCAGCCTGGCGTGAAGATGAAGTCGGCGCTGGTGTTCCACGGGCCGCACGGGACGGGCAAAAACCTGTTCTTCGACGTGCTGCGCGACCTGTTCGGCGACTACGGCGTGATGGTGGGTCAGACCGAGATCGAGGACAAGTACAACACCTGGCTCTCGGGAAAGATGCTGATCATTGGCGACGAGGTGGTCAGCAGCGGCGAGATGTTCCACGCCAAGAATCGGCTGAAGTGGATCATCACGCAGACGACGAAGATCCCCATCCGTGCGATGCACATGGACACGCGCTGGGAGAGCAACCACGCGAACCTGATCTTCCTGTCGAACGAGGTGATGCCGCTGGCCCTGGAAGAGGGCGACCGGCGCTTCCTGGTGGTCTACACGCCGAACAAGGAACGCGGCGACCTGTATCAACGGGTGCGCGACTTCCTGGCCGACGACGGGGCGCGCAAGTGGCTGCACTTCTTGCAGAACATCCCACTGCAAGACTTTGACCCAGGCGACGTGCCGCCGCTGACGCGGGCCAAGCAGGACCTGATCGAGCTGGGCTACCGGGCGTCTGAACGCTTCGTGCATGAGTGGTTGGGCGGCTATGTGGACCTGCCGATGGTGGCGTGCAGCACTGAGCAGCTGTACCGCGTTTACCGGCTGTGGTGCGACCGCTCGGGAGAGCGCTTCGCTGACAACCGCTCTAAGTTCACGTCGACGGTGAAGGCGTTTGCATCCAAGCAGGTTGAGGTGGATGCCGAGGGCAAAGAGAAGCCGTCGCCGCTGACGCTGAAGGACTTCACTGGCCCGCACCCCGACGACCCCCTGCGGCGCAAGAGCTGGCGGATCTGGCTGCCTCGCGGCTGTGGGCCGAAGGAAGAGTGCGTCGGGCGGGGCCTGACGTGGGAGACGGAAGGCCACTGGGCGGCTGAGGTCGTGAAGGACTTCGGGAAGCACATGTACGCCTTCTCCGGTCGCAATCGCGGCGCTGACGACGACGGGGACGGTGCGCCGTGAGGCGTTGCAGCGGTTTCACCAGCCGTTGCGCGCTAAGTCCCTGTCGTTTCGCCGTTTCAGCTGTTTCACCTCACCCGCCTGTGTGCGCGTGTCGTGGTCCTCCCCTCATTCGTCGGCGCAGTGAATGGCTCCCGTGTGCCGAATTGCTGAAACGGCTGAAACCAAGCAACGACGGGGCTTAGAGCTGAAACAAGTAGTGAAACGAGAGAAACAAAAGAGAGGTTAGAGATGGGAAGGATTACGGGAACTTTGAGAGAAGCGAGCCAGCGGATCGACTTGTTTGCAATTGACGGTGCGGTTGAGGCGCCGCTGTTGAATTGGGGCCGCTGGGCTGCCCCCCGGTTTGGCGTCTCGCGCCGCACGCACTTCATGTTCCGTGGGGCGCAGTCCGGGTCGCGGGGCGAGATCCTCGGCATGAATGCACCGGTGGTGCCGCAGGCGCCCGTGGACGTCGATCAAGCCTGGGCAATGGAGAAGGTGATTTGCAGCACGACGTTCCTTCCGGTGTGGCGGCAGCTGCTGGTGGCTCACTACGCGCTGGGCTGCAACCCGACGGCGACGTGTCGCTCACTGTCGATTCGGCGTGACGACTATGACCATCAGATCCACGATGCGACGTATTACGCGCATGGCTGTTTGCACCAGAGCGCGCAGCCGCTGTCCATCGCAACGACGCGTTGACATTGCGATGGACATTCGTACCATTCGATCTCACAACTTATCCCTTACCTCTTCGGAGTGACAGCTGCCAATTGGCGGCTGCCGCACGGATGAGATTCAGAAACAAGCCCGCTAGGCCTCACGCCAGCGGGCTTTTTGCATTGGAGCGCGCGTGTTTCCCGGCATCTCAATTCAGCACAACTTTGACCAGCTCGTGCGCTGGGCAGGGGTCATGGCTGAAGACCAGGTGCCGTTTGCAACTGCGCTGACGCTGACACGCACGGGGCAGGACGTGAAGGCGGAGATTGACCGGCAGTTGCCTCAGGTCTTCGACAACCCCACGGCGTACACGCGGGCGGGCTTTCGCCTGTACCCGGCCAACAAGCGCAACCTGCGTGCGCTGGTGATTTTTCGGGAAGACGCCCGGCACTTCCTCAATGCGCAGGTCACAGGTGGCCAACGCAGCATGAAGGCGCTTGAGCGTGCGCTTCAGGCCACCAAGGCGCTGCCGCCCGGCATGATGGCCGTGCCTGCACAAGGCGCTCGCCTAGACCGCTACGGCAACGTGGACCGAGGTCAGATCGTGCAAGTGTTGTCGCAGCTGCGGATCACCATGACCGCAGGCTACTCGCGCAACATGAGCCACGATGCCCGTGCGTCCATCCGTGCACAGAAGCGCGCCGGTGGCCGCTTCTTCGTTGCACGCCCAGGGTCGGGCCTGCATGCCGGTGTCTACCAGCGTGAGCTGCTGGGCCGCAACATCACCCCGGTCTTCCTGTTCGTGCGCAGCGCCACCTACAAGGTGCGCCTGCCTGTGGATGAGATCGCACGTCGCGTCATCGACCTGCGCTTGCCCGGCAACTTCGCCTCGGCCTGGCAGCAGGCCCTCGCCACCGCCCGCCGGCCATGAGCATGCCTGCCCTCATGCACCACATCGATTCGCGCGGGTCCTCCCCCACCCCCCGCCCCCTGCGGGTAATTCGGGCCTCGTGCTTTCTGCGCTTATGGCCTCTGGAAGTTACTGAACCGGCGCAGTTCAGCGGTTCAGTTCAGCCCCAACGCGCGGGAGTTCAGTTGTGACGGCCGTCAGCAAGAAGGACTTCGCCGAGCTGTACGGCTGCGGCAAGTCCTACGTCAGCCAGCTCGTGAAGGACAGCCGCTTGGTGCTGGTCGACGACGGCCGCCTGGTCGACGTAGAGAAGAGCTTCGAGCTGCTCGGCGTCACCAGCGACCCCAGCAAGGCCGGCGTCCGCGAGCGCTGGGCCGCGTACCGGGCTGGCTCGGAATCCGCCGGCACCGCCACCGCCGCAGGAGCGCCGCCGGCACCGCCCGTCGCGCTGGCAGACGCGGGTCAACTCACGCTCGATGACCAGCCCGCGGCCGTCTCGGCGGCGGGCCCGGCCGAGGCGCCGCGCAACACCGCGTACCACGACGCCCGGACCATGCGCGAGCAGGCCCAGGCCCAGATGGCGCAAATTGAGCTGGGCAAGCAGCTCGGCACCGTGCTCGATGCGGAGACCACGCTGCGCGCCGTCATGGATGCCCACGTCGCCGCCCGAGCCGAGATCATGAAGCTGCCCGACCGCCTGGCCCAGCTGGTCGCCGCGCAGAGCAACCCACGCGCCTGCTTCGAGCTGATCCGCGTCGAGTGCGAGCGGGCCTGCAAGCGCATGGTCGACGCCGCCCGTGGCCTGGCCAACGCCGAGCAGATCGCCCAGGCCAACGCCGCCGCGCCGGCCAACGAGGCCCAGCCCGCCGAGGTGCCCGCATGACCATGCGTGACGGCTACCTCGCAGTCATGGCAGCGGTCGCGCTGGCCTGGACGCTGCCGCTGCCGCTTACCGTCAGCGAGTGGGCCGACACCGAGGGCAACCGCGTGTTGCCCGACGACTCCGCCGAGCCCGGCCAGTGGCGCACCTCGCGCAACCCACTGCTGCGTGAGCCGATGGACGCGCTCAGCGACCACCATCCCGCCAGCAGCGTTACGACCATGGCGTGCTCGCAGAACGGCAAGAGCGAGATCCTCAACAACTGGGCCGGCTACACCGCGCACCACTCTCCCGCCAGCATGCTGGTGGTGCAGCCCGACGAGAAGGCCGCCGAGCGCTACAGCAAGAAGCGCATCGCCCCGATGTTCGACCTCAGCGACGTGCTGAAGAACATCCTCACGGCCAACGAAGTCCTCGACAAGTATTTCCCCGGCGGCTTCATCATGCTGGCCGGCGCCGGCTCGGCGTCTGCGCTGGCGTCAACCCCCATCGAGCGCCTGGCTCTCGACGAGATCGACAAGTTCCCAGTCAACGTGCAGGGGCAGGGGTCGGCCCGCAAGCAGGCTGAGCAGCGCTCGGTCACTTACGTTCGCTCGAAGAAGTACTACAGCAGCACGCCCATCAAGCTGCCACTCGACGACGAAGACGCCGTCGGCGGCTCCGAGATCTGGCGCCTTTACCAGGCCGGCAGCCGGGCCCACTACAACGTCCCGTGCCCGCACTGCCACCAGTTGCAGGAACTGCTCTTCCAGCACCTCCGCTGGGAAAAGGAAATCGACGCCAAGGGCGTGAAGCGCCACAAGCCCGAGACGGCCGTCTACATGTGCCAGGCCGACGGCTGCGGCCTGGCCATCGAGGAGCACCACAAGACCGCCATGCTGGCTGACGCCGCGATGGGCGGCACCGCGCGCTGGGTCCATGAGCGCCCTTGGATCACCGACCACCTCAGCTACCACTGGAACGCGCTCTACACCCCCTTCGGCCTTGGCCGCAGCTGGTCCGAGATCGCCAAGGAATGGCTTGAAGCCTGCCGCGACCGCAGCAAGCTGATGACCTTCTGGAACCTCATCCTCGGCCTGCCGTTCGATGACCACGCTGACCGGCTCAGCGAGAAGGACATGGAACAGGCCGCCGAGAACTTTCCGCTGCGCCAGGTGCTGCCGGGTTACTTCATCCTTGGCGGCTCGGTCGACGTCCAGACCGATCACCTGGACTTCATGGTCCGCGCCTGGGGACCGAACGAGCGCAACCATGTTGTCGACCGCGTCAAGATCTACGGCGATCTGGAAAGCGAAGAGCCCTGGGCAAAGCTCACCAAGCTCCGCCACGAGACCTTCCCGAACTGCGCCGGCTTCCATCTGCGCATCGTTATGACCGCCATCGACACCGGCGGCGACCACACGCAGCGCGTCTACAAGTACCTGCAGCAGAACCGCAACGACAACGTCATCGGCGTCAAGGGCCACAGCCTGCGCAAGCAGCCCATCCTCGGCAAGCCGTCCAAGAAGGAAGCGAAGAACGGCCACGGCATCGCCGCCAAGTACGGCCTCTCCATCTGGATGGTCGGCACTGACACGGCCAAGGAAGCGCTCTTCCTCCGCCTGGCCGACTGGGCCGACCACCCGTTGGGCAGCCCCACCGTCGAGCAGCGCCTTGTGCGGCTCACTCAGCAGCTCGGCCCAGAGTTCTTCCGTGAAGTCACCGCCGAGGTCTACAACCAGCAGACCGGTCTGTGGGACAAGATCCGCGCCCGCAATGAAGCGCTCGACCTGCTCGTCTACGGCCACGCCGCCGTCTGCCATCCCCACGTCCGCGTCGACAAGCTCACCGCCACCGACTGGGCTCTCTACGCGCAGCACCTCGAGCCTCTCAATCACGACCTTTTCAGCCAGGCCGCCGCGCCAGCTGATCCCGGTCCTGATGGCGATGAGCCGGCAATAGCGGCCCCAGCGCTGGCACCGTCCCCTGTGCCAGCGCCGCACCAGCAACCCGCCCCCGAGCCTGCCGCCCCTGGCTGGCTCGACGGCACCGACGACTGGCTCAACTGACCATGTCCTTCACCCTCATCGACCACAAGGCCATCTGTGCCGCCATCGCGATGGGCCAGCTCTCGGTCCAGTACGCCGACAAGCGAGTGCAGTACCGCTCCATGGCCGAGCTGCTCCAGGCCAAGGCCGTCATCGAGGGCGAGCTGATCGCCAACGGCCTGATGGCCGCACCCCAGTCCGGCGGCGTCGAGCGCGGCGGCACCACCTACGCGGCTTACTGCCCGGACTGACCACCATGGCAATGCATCTCAACTGGCTGGATCGTTCGATTGAAGCTGTGGCCCCGGCCTGGGCCGTCGAACGCGGCATGGCCCGCATGCAGCTCGACGTGCTGCGCAAGTACGAGGCCGCCGAGACCGGCCGCCGGCAGAGCGGCTGGAAGGCTGGCAGCGGTAGCGCCAACGCTGAAGTCATCCCCGGCCTGGCGACCGTGCGCAACCGCTGCCGCCAGRTGGTGCGCGACAACGAGTACGCCAAGGCCGCCGTCCGCACCCTGGCCACAAGCATCGTCGGCAGCACCGGCATCAACGTCATCCCGGAGAACAAGGCCGAGCGCCGCCTGTGGACCGAATGGATCGACGTGTGCGACGCCGACGGCCAGCTCGACTTCGCCGGTCTCCAGCTGCTAGCCGCGAAGACGTGGAAGGAAAGCGGCGAGGTCCTCGCGCGCCGGCGCTGGCGCAAGCCCACCGACGGCCTCACGGTGCCCCTGCAGATCCAACTGCTCGAGCCCGACCACCTCGACCACGGAAAGACAAGCATCGACGGCGACTTCGTCAACATCGCCGGCGTCCAGTTCAACAAGCTCGGCGCTCGCACCGGCTACTGGCTCTTCAGTGACCACCCCGGCGAGGTTGCTTCGGCGGCCCGCTCACTGCAAAGCAAGCTCGTCCCCGCCACCGAGATCCTCCACGTCTACAGCAAGGACCGCATCAGCCAGGTGCGCGGCGTCTCCGCCCTGGCCGTCAGCCTGATGCGCATGCGCGACCTCGATGGCTACGAGGAAGCGGAGCTGGTGCGCAAGAAGATCGAGGCCTGCTTCACCGCCTTCGTCACGACCGATTCGCCGCGTATGCACATCGGCGACCTGAAGAAGGAAGAGGGCGCGCCGGCCTCGGCACCACGCGTCACCGAGAAGGTCAGCCCCGGTCTCATCAAATACCTCACCCAGGGCGAGACCGTCACCTTTGGCTCGCCGCAGGCATCGGGGGGGTACGGGGAATACACCGCCACGCAGCTACACGCCATCGCCGTGGGGGCTGGGGTCACCTACCACCAGCTCACCGGCGACACCTCCCGTGCCAACTACACGTCTCACCGCGCCGCGCTGGTCACCTTCAACCAACTGATCGAAGCCGAGCAGTGGCTCGCCTTTGTCCCCATGTTCATCAAGCCCATCCGCCGCTGGTGGCGGGAGGCCGCGCAGCTCAACGGCATCAAGGTCGGTAAGAACCCCGACCGCATCACCACGCCGAAGAAGCCCGTCGTCGACCCGCTGAAGGACACGCTGGCCGACAAGGAAGAGATCCGCGCCGGGCTCAAGTCCCTCAGCGAGGCCCTGCGCGAGCGCGGCATGGACCCCGAGACCGTCTTCGCCGAGATCAAGACCGAGCGCGACGCCCTCGCCGTGCTGGGCTTGGTCTTCGACACGGACGCCACTGTCACCAACCTCAAGCTCACGCCCGGCGACCTGCTCAATGCAGTCGCGGGCAAGGGCGCCGACTGACCCCTCCCGGAGACCCAATCCATGAGTGACATCACCACCACCAACCTCGGCGCCCTGGCCGCCGCCGTCGCAGGCGGGCCGGTCTTTGCGGCTGAGGGCGACCACACCCTCACCACTACCGTCACGGGCGCCGGCGCCGTCAGCGCCACCGTGGCCTGGCAGGGCAGCAACGACGGCGTCGGCTGGGTCACCATTGCCACGCTGACCCCGTCCGGCACAGCCGTCGGCGCAGCCCAGGCCAGCACCACCAGCTCATATCGCTATTGGCGGCAGTTGGTCAGCGCGCTCACGGGTTCCCAGGTGTCGAGCGTGGTGGCCACAGAAGCTGCGGGCCAGTCAGCAGCCCCGGTGTCACAGTATGGGAATTCGACGCTGGTGCCGTACACGTTCGGAAGCGACGGTGACAGCCGCGCGAACGACGTTGGTGGCACGCAGTCGGCATCGCCGACGCCAGACGGGACCGGCTCACTGTTCACCATGAACAAGGCCGACACCTGGATGCTGGCCTACCTCGGTGACTTTGTGCAAGCCGTCAACTGCGGCGTGTCCGGCGACACCACCAACACGGTGGGTGTGGGGTCTGGCTGGAACAACCCGGCGCGAAGCCAAGGAAAGACGCAGGCTGCGTTTGCAGCAGCAGCGCCTCAGGGATCCACAAGTCAGTACGGGATCAACAACTACTACACCGCCAACGATGTTCCGGCGACCTACGCTGCGAAACGCGATCAGGCGGTCAGCGATATCAAGGCCTTCATCAGGTCAAAGCTGTTCTTGGGCTGCAAGCATCTGCACGAGAGCACTTATCACTGCTCCCAGGCCGGCTACGGCACTGACGCTGCGTCCAAGCGGGATCTGACGAACGAGATCAACGCCCAGGTGGAAGCCTGGATCGCCACTCTGCCGGCGGATCGAGTCGGGTACTTCAACGCCAACGCGTTGCTTGTCGATGCCCAGGGATACGGTGACGCGTCCAAGTTCCTCGACGGCGTTCACCTCAATCAGCACGGCGGCCGTATCGTTGGCAAGGGCCGCGCAGCGGCTATGCGCAGGCTGTTCCCTGATCGTGGTGCGCGCACTTATGCGGAGTTGCCGACGCGGCCCAATCTGATCTGGCCTGTGCCTTCGCTTCTGACCAATGCGGTTGTGCGCGGCACTTTTTCCGGCATCACGATGACTGCCGGCTCCGAGAACGGCAGGCCGTACGTGGACCTCGCTTGGACGGTTAGCGCGCTCGACAGCGGCACCGACGCCCAGATCCGCTTCGAGATCCATGCTTCGGTGGGTAGCTACAACAGCACAGTGCCGGACGCGACAGTCGCCAACGGGGATTGGCTGCGTCATCGGGCCACTTTGGTGATCGGGCAGAACGTGGCCAATGCCATGACTCGTCATCGCGTCTACAAGCAGGCCGGCGGAAGCCTCTTTGCGGACTGGGGTGATGCGGGTTATGTATCCGACGGCGGCTTGCCGTCGGGCGAGACGTTCACGCCGGTCTCGCCGAAATTCCAGCTCGACGTGGGTTCCACCGGGATCGAAGCTCCGGCTGTCGGCAAGGGTTGCGCCATTCATGTGTTCGTGCGCAGCAATGCAACCGGCGCGGGCTCGCTCCGCGTATATGACCCGGACATTCGAAAAGTGGCTTGAGCCGAGTCTGCTGCACTACCGGCGGCCTTGCATATTCATGGTGTTGATACGCTGCAATTCAAAATATTTTTGGAGAGATATATTTTCTGCAAGCACATCCCTTACAGGCTCCGAGCTTGAAAGAACAGGCAGTGTGTCAATTCCCACGAAAGGCCAAATTCTGTGAACTGCGGCGCCTTCATGTGTGAGTTGATCGTCGATCAACCCCCGAGTGCTGCTGGCGGCATGAATGAACATCTGGCCGTAGGCAAATGTTGAGAACTGGGTATTCCACTCGGTAATGCCAGTATGTAGGTCGCGCATGCAAATGGAAGCGTGCTTATACCGTCGCTTCCACATTTCACCTACATATGAGGCCGCCCATATGTGCCAGCCGGCAGGGGCAGTCCTAAATTTCATCAGATGAAGGCAATCTGAATGCGGAATGGCCTGCGTTCTTTCGTCGGTGTATTCCGCAACTATCGAAAACAAGCACGACCATGCCGCTAGCGCTGTGCAGGTATCTTGATTTAGCGTAAGCGACTCTCCCAAAACCAGCTTAGTAATGTATGGCTTGGCATTGTTTTCAATCTCACTCATCCACCCGCCATTGCATTTCCCGCACATTCGTCTGATTTTTTTTGTTCTGAATGGGCCGCGAGGGAAACGTAATTGCGGAGCGAATATGGCGACTCTTCCGCCTGGCAGGAAATCACTGCGTATTAGGTTTTGAGCTGATCCGGTTTCCAGTTCGTCGGTTAGATCATTCATCCAATCAGCCCAGACGTGCTGTTTGGTTACCCCAAACGCGCCACAGAAAACGCATCTAGCAGGTGCTTTTGATTTTTTAGACATTTGTCATCCATTCCCTGATCGTCGCTACAAACAGCGAACACACCGATCCTAGAACTCCCTGCGGAACTTCAATTGCCCGCCAAGCAGCTTTCTTTGCCCCACCCACTTTCCCACCCCTCCGCGAGCCCAACCCAGCCCCTGCCGGTACACCCTGCAAACCGACCCACCACCACAGCTCAAAGCCCGCCCACCCCGGCGGGCTTTGTCGTTTCTGGAGCCCTGAATGCCCCAACCCACCGCCACCGCCATCGCCCTGGCAGCAGCACTGACCCTCGGCGCCCCCGCCGCCGAGCAGCGCAGCCTGCCCCTGCAAACGCGCGCCGTGCCTGTCGCCACCGTCGACGCCGACGCCCGCACCTTTGAGACCGTCTGGACCACCGGCGCGCGCGTGCGCCGCTATGACTGGTGGACCGGCACCTACTACCTCGAGGAGCTGAGCCTCGATCACGCGCACGTCCGCCTGGACCGCATGAACGGCGGCGCGCCGCTGCTCAACAGCCACCAGCAGTGGGACCTGTCCAGCGTCCTCGGCATCACCGAGAAGGCCTGGATGGAGCCCACCGAGGGCCGCAGCATCTGCCGCTTCAGCGACCGTGACGACAAGGTCAACGCCATCTGGCGCGACGTCGTCAACAAGATCGTCCGGCACATCTCGGTCGGCTACATCGTCCACCGCTTCATGAAGCTCGACGCCGAAGTCGAGGGCGGCCTACCCATCTGGAAGGCCATCGACTGGGAGCCCGTCGAGCAGTCCTTCGTGCCCATCGGTGCCGACCCGCTGGCCGGCGTGCGGGCAATGGGGGAGGGCGCTGATCACACCCTCGAGCAGCTGCGCGAGCTGGCCTCCCGTGCCGTCGGTGGCCGCAGCTTCCCCTGCGAGTTCGTCACCCGCGATGCGCCCCAGCCGGCGCTCGCCGCCAACGTTTCCCCCAACCCAGCAGCAGCCGCTGTTGTCACACCCACCACTCCACAGGAGCGTTCCATGACCCCCGAAGAACTCCAAGCGCAAGCGGCTGCCGAGGCCGCCGCCACCCGCGCCCAGGCACAGGCCGCAGCTGCGGCCACCGAGGCTGCCGTGCAAGCCGAGCGCACGCGCTCCGCTGCCATCCGCGCCGCCGTTGGCGCCTTCCGCCGCACCGTGCAAGGCGAGCTGATCACCGACGCGCAGGTCGACGCCATGATCGAGCGTGGCATCACCGTCGACGCCGCGCGCGCCGAGATGTTCGGCCTGCTGGAGACCCGCTCCAACAGCACCGGCCCGACCCGCAGCGCCGCCGCCATCACCACCACTCAGGACGAGCAGGTCCAGCGCCGCGCCGACATGTCGGCCGCCGTCGCACACCGCGCCAACCCCAGCGTCGCGCTGCCCGAAACCGCTCGCCGCTTCCGTGGCCTGTCCCTGCTCGAGCTGGCCCGCCGTGGCCTCGAGCTGCAGGGCGTCAACACCGAAGGCATGAGCCGCAACGCCCTCGTGTCGCTCGCCATGGGCAACAGCGACGAGATGGGCTTCCGCACGATGCACGGCAACAGCGACTTCGCTATCGCCCTGACCAGCACCGTCAACCGCAGCTTGCGCGACGCGTACACCAGCGCCAACCAGACCTTCAAGGCCTGGGCGCGCAAGGGCACCCTCAGCGACTTCCGCGCTGCCACGCGCGTCGCGGTCGCGGCCAACCTGGCGCTGGAGAAGGTCGGCGAGCTGGGCGAGTTCAAGCGCGGCACCATCAGCGACGCTGGCGAGCAGATCCGCCTGGCCACCTACGGCAAGGTCGTCGGCGTGTCCCGCCAGGCCATCATCAACGACGACCTCGACTTCCTCGGCCGCCTGCCGGCGATGTTCGGGCGCGCCGCTGCCGACTTCGAGAGCGACACCGTCTACTCGGTGCTCAAGGGCAACCCGGTCATGGCCGACGGCGTCACGCTGTTCCACGCCAACCACAAGAACCTGGGCACCGGCGCCGGGATCACCGAGGCCGCGCTCGACGAAGCCACCCAGGCCATGCGCAAGCAGACCGACTTCGGCGGCAACGCTCAGCCGCTGAACTTGACCGCGCGTCACCTCATCGTCAGCGCGGCCCGCGAGGTGCAGGCCCGCAAGCTGCTGAGCGCGTTGGTGGTGCCCGGCAAGACCGGCGACGTGAACATCTACGCCAACGCCTACGAGCTGGTCGTAGAGCCCCGCCTCGATGCGGTCAACCCGCTCGAATGGTTCCTGGCGGCGGACTCCGGCCAGATCGACACCATCGAGTACGCCTACCTTGAAGGCGAAGAAGGCCTCTACACCGAGCAGCGCATGGGCTTCGATGTCGATGGTCTGGAAGTCAAGGCGCGCCTCGACTTCGCCGCCAAGGCTACCGATCACCGCGGCCTCTTCAAGAACCCGGGCGCCTGATCGCCGCCCGCCTGTCCTGACCAGCGCGGCGCCTCGCCGCCGCGCAGTTCTCCCCACCTCCCTGCATCCCCGAAAGGTCTGCAATGAAGAACTTTGTCCAACCCGGCAACACCATCACGTTGACGGCCCCTTACGACGTCGCCAGCGGCGCCGGTCTGCTCGTCGGCACCGTCTTCGGCATCGCCACCAACGCTGCCCTCAGCGGCGCCGACGTCGAGACCACGCTCGAAGGCGTCTACGACGTCACAGCCCTCGGCACCGACGTGCCCGCTCAAGGCGCTGCCCTGTACTGGGACAACACCAACAAGCGCCTCACCACCACGGCCGGCGGCAACACCAAGGTCGGCGTGGCCGTCAAGGCCAAGCTCAACGGCGAGCTCACCGCGCGCATTCGCCTCAACGCCGCGTTCTGAGTCAGGGCAGGGCGGCAATGGACAACTCGATCTTCTTCGCGGCCTTCAAGTCGGCCGGCATGCTGGACCCTTGCTTCTACAAGCCCGGCACCATCGACGAGAAGGGCTTCGATGCTGGCTGGCAGCGCCCCGACGTGCTGCTGATGGCCGACGAGGCCCAGGCCACTGACTACCTGCTCGAGTTCCAAACCGCCGACCTGCCCACGCTCCGCATCGGTGACCCCATCACTGTCGACGGTGTCGCCTACATCGTGCGCGCGCCCGCCCAGAAGGGGCGCGACGGCTTCTTCAGCACCGTCGCCCTCAAGCGCACGTAGCCCAGCCCAGCCATGCCCACCTTTGCCCAGCAGCTGCTCGACGCCGTCGAGGCCAGCCAGTCCACCCAGCTGGCCATCCCGGCAAACAGCATCCACCTCGAGCGCATGGCGCCGGTCACCGATGAAGAGTGCCCCGCACTTGTCATCGCCATCGGCCAGGCGCGCAAGCTGAGCGTGCTGGGCAGCGAGGGTGGCTACGACCTGCTCGACATGGAAGTCGACGTGGTGCTGAGCATCCACACCCGTGGCGTGCCGCGCACACGCGTCGCCGATCCCTTTGTCGACGCCGTCAACGGCGCGCTCATGCGCGACCCGTCCCTCGGCGGCCTGGCCACCCAGCTGGGCCTCTACACCGTCCAGCCGCGCCAGGCGGCAGTCGGCGAGGTCGGCATCGCCGAACTCACCTACCGGGCTCGCTGCGCAGTGCGCGAGAGCGACCTATCCATCTTCACCCACTGAACCCAACAACCTAGGAGCCCATCATGGCTGGTCGCGGTCAAATTTCTTTTCACTCCGGCGTGCTCTTCGCGAAGAGCAGCGCAGCCCTCGCGGCCTCCATCCGCGTGGCCACCCTGCAAGAGACGAGCTTCGACTTCAAGGCGTCGAACAAGGAACTCTTCGGCGAGAACCAGTTCGCCGAGGCCATCGGTCGCGGCAACGTCAAGATCAGCGGCAAGGCCAAGACCGGTCGCTTCAACGGCGCGCTGATGAACCAGGTGTTCTTCCAGCAGCCGAGCAGCTCGTTGCTGGCCCAGGCCAAGCTGCTGGCGCTGGACGAAGCTGGCACGGTCACTGCTGCTGCCGTCACGGTGACCAACGGCGCCAACATGCTCGAGGACCTCGGCGTGCAAAACCCCGCCACGGGCGAGACGTACGCCCGCGTGGCCTCCGCGCCGGCGGCCAAGCAGTACTCGGTCAACGAGACCACCGGCGTCTACACGTTCAACGCCACTGAGAACACCAACGCGCTGACCTTCTCCTACCTCTACAAGACGGTGGCCACCGGCGCCAAGACGTTGCAGATCAACAACCAGCCCGCCGGCGAGGCTCCCACCTTCCGCGCCATCTTCAGCCAGAAGTTCCAGGGCAAGACCCTCACGCTGACGCTCAACGCGCTGGTGGCCGAGAGCCTGGCCTTCGGCTTCAAGGCCGAGGACTTCTCCATGCCCGACTTCTCGTTCGCCGCCCAGGCCGACGGCAACGGCCTGGTGGGCGAGCTGAGCCTGACGAGCTTCGAATGAGCGGCCTGACCCTCACCGTCGGCGGGCGGGTCATCCCGCTGCTGCCGCTCAACTTCAAGCAGTTGAAGGCGCAGAAGGAAAACATCCGCCTCATGACGGTGGGCGGCTTCACCGACGCCTACCAAATCTTCGACACGTTGGCCCCGGTTATCCACGCATCGCTGCAACGCACGGTGCCGGAGCTGACGCTGGAAGAGGTCGACGAGGCGCTCGACCAGCCAACCGCCGTCGCGCTGGCCAACGAGGTCATTCGCCTGTCGTTCCCTCAGACCCCAGCGGGGGAGATGGCGGCGGAGAGCCCATCTGGCTTGTYGACTGGGACACCCTGATCGTCGAGGCAATCGACTTCACCGGCTGGACGTGGGATGAAGTTGAGAACCAGATGGACCTGCACCGCCATGCCGCCTTCTGTCGGCACTGGCGACGCTCTCCGCCGCTGCAGGCCATGGTGCAGGCCTACCTCGGCATCGAGCCGCAGGAAGACCCTGTCCCAGTTACGCCCGAGAACGAAGACGACGCCATCCGCGACTTCGCTTCGATGTTTGCCGCCGCCGGCGGCGCCGTTCACTGACCCACCACCATGGCTGACCAAGTAGCACGGGTAGAGATCCTCGCGAACGCCAACCAGGCGACTCGCGAGTTCACGGTTTTTGGCGGCGTGGTGGGCGGCACGGCCGACAAGGTGAAGAGCGCCATCAGCGGCATCACCGGCTCGGTGCTGTCGCTGCATTCACGCATGGCTTCGTTGGGCCTGCTATTAGGCGGCGGCCTGCTCGTCGCCGGCGTCAAGGGTCAGATCGACCTGATGGACGCCACCAACGACGCGGCCGAAGCGGCCGGTGTCAGCGTGCAGACCTACTCCGAGCTGGGCTTCGCCGCCAAGATGAGCGGCTCCGATTCCGAGGCGCTCAGCAAGGCGCTGGTCAAGATCAGCGACGCCACCGTCAAGGCCGCCGGCGGCGACGCCGACATGCGCAAGCTCTTCAAGCAGCTCGGCATCGACGCGAAGGACGCCGAGGGCAAGCTGCGCAGCTCCGACGCCGTGCTCAACGACCTGGCCGACATCTTCGCGAAGCTCCCGGCTGGCCCGGAGAAGACCGCCCTGGCGGTGAAGATGTTCGGCGAGCGCATCGGCCCCGGCCTGGTGCCGCTGCTGAACAGCGGCCGCGCCGGCATAACGGAGCTGCGTGAGGAGTTCCGCAAGTTGCATGGCGTCATGACTGACGACTCGGCCCAGGCCGCAGCGCAGTTCAACGACAACATGGACCGCATCAACACCGCTTCGCAAGGCGTGCGGGCCACCATTACCAACGCGGTCATGCCCACGCTGGTGGAGTTCAGCAACTTCTTCGTCCAGGCTGCAAAGGACGTTGGCACTCTCGAGGCCGCCTTCCTGACTTTTGGCAAGGGCGTGGCGCGCATTACCGGCACCGACGACGTCGGCCTGCTGCGCACGAAGCTGAAGGATCTCGGCTCCGAGATGGAGCGGGTCAAGTTGTTGCAAATCGGCTTGCAGAACACGCTCGACCGCGACCCGGGCAACCAGTCCGCCGCGCGCCGCATGGCCTTCCTGACCAACAAGCTGGCCGATCTCGCGCGCCAGGCGGCCACCACGCAGGCAGGTATCGCCAAGCTCGAGGAAGACGCCAAGGGCCCGCCGCCCCCGCCCAAGCCCAAGGGCAGCGACGGCAGCACCCTCGGCGACACGTTCAAGACCAAAGAGCCCGAGAAGAACCGCACCGCTGAGTGGGCCGCGCTGCTCGAGGAGCAGAAAAAGGCCTACGCCGACGGCATGGCCATGCAAGGGCAGTTCAGCGAGTGGGGCCTCGCCGAAGAGAGCCGCTTCTGGCAGATGATCCTGTCCCGCGCCGACCTCAGCCAGGCCGAGAAGCTTGGCGCCACGCAGCGCCACCTCACGGCCGAGCGTGGCCTGCGCAAACAGGCGGCCGCCGCCGACCTGGCCACTAAGCAGGTCGAGATCGACGCCGCCGCCGGCCAGTACACCGAGCAAATGCGGCTGATGGAGAACTACGTCGCCTCGGTCGGCCAGCTCTACGGCGTCGACAGCCGCGAGTATCAAGAAGCCCTGCGCCGCAAGCTGCAGATGACGCGCGACCACGAAACCAAGCTGCGCGAGATCGCCAACATCCGGCGTGAAGCCCAGATGGCTGATCGCCTCGACGACATCGCCTCCGAGCAGCAGCAGGCCGAGTTGCGCCGCTCCCTGGGCCTCATCACCCAGGCCCAGCTGCTCGAGATCCGCGCCCGCGCAATCGAGCAACGCCGTGAGATCGAGCTGCTGGCCAAGCAGGCCGAGCTGGAGGCCGAGAAGGGCGGCATCAACGACCCCGTCGCCGTCGAGCGCATCCAGGCCGAGATCGCCGCCATCAAGCGTCGCTACAAGGGCCTCACCGACGAGAACAAGGGCCAGCAGACCGTCGAGCAGGCCGACCCGTTGCGCAGCGTCCTGGGCACCAGCCAGCAGGCGCTGCAGCAGGGCTTCGACAACATCGCCGCCCGTTGGCGCATCACCGCCGGCGGCATCCGCGACACCGCCCGCCAGATCGGCGGCAGCCTCATCTCCGAGCTGGTCACCAAGCCCCTGGCCGCCTGGATCGTGGGCGGCGCGCGCAAGGTCGCCATGTCGTGGATCTTTGGCCAGCAAGAGGTCGCGGCCACGGCGGCCGCCGGCGCCGAGAAGCTGGCCGTCGAGGGCTCGGTCAGCCTCAGCGTCATCGCCATGCGCGCCTACCAGGCGGCCGCCGGCGCCTACGCGGCCATCGCCGCAATTCCCTACGTCGGCCCGGTATTGGCCCCCATCGCCGCCGGCGTCGCCCTGGCTGGCGCGCTGGCCTTCGCGAAGAACATCTTCAGCGCCGAGGGCGGCTTCGACATCCCCAAGGGCATGAACCCCATCGTGCAGACCCACAGCAACGAGATGATCCTGCCCTCCAAGCACGCCGACACCATCCGCATGATGGGCGACCTTGCCATGAGCGGGCAGCTGGCCGGCGGCGCTGGCGTCGGCAGCATGACCTTCAACGCGCTCGACGCCAAGAGCTTCGAGCGCATGCTGCGCGGCCCGCAAGGCGACATGCTTGTGCGTGCGCTCGCCCAGCGGGCCCGCAACCGGTACTGACATGAGCACAGCCATCTTTCCCAAGCTGGCGGGCCTGTCCGCCGAGCGCAGCATCGGCGCCGCCTACAGCACGCGTGTTCACCGCGCCGTCAGCGGCCGCCGCTCGGCGATGGGCGAGCGCCTATTCCCCGTGTGGCGCTTCCAGCTTCGCTACAACTTTTTGCGCGTGGCCGACGTGGCCTCGCTGCGCGGCTTCTTTCGGGCGCGCCAGGGTGCGCTCGACCCCTTCTACTTCCGCGACGAAACCAACCATGCTGTCATCGCCCAAACCGTCGGCCTCGGTGCCCCAGGCCTGCGCACCTTCCCCCTTGCCTACAACGAAGGCGGCGCCGTCGATCGCGTCGGCGCCGTCGACACGACCGGCACCGCCCCAGTCGCCCTGGTCAACGGCAGTCCAGTCGCAGCGACTTTTGGTCGTGACACGCTGACGCTGAGCGCCGACGCAGCCACTGGCGCCACCGTTGCCTGGACGGGCAGCTTTTTCTATCACGTCGCTTTCGCCGACGACAACCTCGACCTGAAGCGGTTCATGTACCAGCTCGCCAGCGCCGACGGTCTCGCCCTCGAAACCGTCAACCAGTTCAGCTGACGCCATGCCGATGACCGACCCCGAAATCGCGGCGCTGCAAGCCTGGCTGGCTGGCACCGACGAGGGCAAGCGCTTCGACCTGCTCACCATCACCACGCGTACCGGCCTCGCGCTGCGCTGGACGAACTGCGATGTGCCGCTCACCACGCCCGACGACCGCACCTTCGTGCCCGCCTCCTACGAGCGCGACCGCCTCAAGGTCAACGCCAACCTCCAGATCGACGACGTCCAGCTCACCCTGAACGTCGACACCGTCGACGCTGTCGCCGGCGTGCCCATGCTGCACTTCGCGGCCCGTGGTGGGCTCGACGGCGCCACCGTCCTGCTGGAGTGGCTGTTCCTCGACGTGGCGGGCGGTCAAAAGGGCTACGTCACCCGGTTCGAGGGCAAGACCGGCCCAGCCGAGACGGGCCTCGGCACTGTCGAGGTATCCATCCGCAGCCTGCTCGCGATGCTCAATCGCCTCGTGCCTGCCGAGATCTACCAGCCCGGCTGCCGCAACACCATCTACGACGCGCGCTGCACGCTGAACCCCGTCACGGCGGCCGTCACCAGCACGGTCACCGGACTCTCCGGCGGCCGGCTTGACTACATCGCCTCCGGCCTCGGCCAGGCGGCCGGCTTCTTCGACCTCGGCGCCATCCGCTTCACGAGCGGCCAGCTGACGGGCGAGCAGCGCACCGTCCGCGCCTTCGCGGCCGGCGGCGTGCAAACGGTGCTGCCATGGCCTCAGCAGCCGGAGATCGGCGACACCTTCTCCATCCGGCCTGGCTGCGACCGCACCAAGGCCCGCTGCACCGCGCTGGGCAACTTGCTGAACTTCCGCGGCGAGCCCCACATCCCCGCGCCCGAGACGGCCATCTGACATGACCCCTCTCGACCTTCGCGCGCTGCTTCAGGACGAAGCCAAGCGCTGGATCAGCACGCCCTATCACCACCAGGCCTGCGTGCACGGCGCCGGCGTCGACTGCCTGATGCTGCTGGTCGCTGCCTTCAAGGCCGCCGGCGTGCTGCCCGTCGCCTTCGACCCGCGTCCCTACTCGCCCCAGTGGCACCTGCACCGCAGTGAGGAGGTCTATCTCGCGGGGCTCGATGCCTGGCTCCGGCCCATGGCTGCGGACGAGCCCCTCCAAGCCGGTGACGTCCTCGTCTGGCGCTTCGGTCGCACCTTCAGCCACGCCGGCCTCGTCGTGCAGTGCGGCGGCCACCTCGAGGTCGTGCATGCGCTCGCTCAAGCCGGCGAAGTCACGCAGGACCGGCTCGACGCCGCCGTCTTCCAAGAGCGCGAGATGCGCGCGTTTTCACTCTTCGCCGAGGTGGCCTGAATGGGCGGCAACAACTTCACCAATGAACAGCCCAGCCTAGGCGGCGTCCGCATCCAGGGCAGCGAGTACGGCAAGACCATTCCCTGGCTGCTCACCGGCCGCGGCCGCGTCGCCGGCAACATGCTCGATTACGACGGCTTCAAGGCCATCAAGCACAGCGAGACCCAGAGCGGCGGCAAGGGTGGCGGGGGCAAGCAAACGACGGTGAGCTACACCTACCAGGCCGCAGTACTCATCGGCCTGGCCAGGGGCCCGCTCGTCGGCGCTGGCGCAATGTGGCGCGGCAAGAGCCAGTTCGCCAGCTTCGCGGCCGGCGGCCTCTCGCTCCAACTCGGCAACCTCGGCCAGTCCGTTTGGAGCTGGCTGTCCACCAACGCGCCGGCCAAAGCCCTGGGCTACAGCGGCATGGCCTACGCCTACGCCCAGGCCTATGAGCTGGACGGCAGCGCCAGCCTGCCCAACCACAATTTCGAGATCGATGCCGGCGGCCTCGGCTCAGTGCCCGGCGCCGGCACCGTGCTCGACGGCGACCCGCGCCTGGCCGTCGAGCGCCTTCTGACCGACACGCGCTCCGGCGGTGGATGGCCCGGCGGTCGCCTGCTCGGCCTGGACCGCTACCAGGCCTATTGCCGCGCCGCCGGCCTCTGGCTGAGCCCCGTGCTGTCCGAGCAGCGCAGCGCCATCGACTGGCTCAAGCAGTTGCTGATGCTCACCAACACCAAGGCGGCTTACACGGGCAGCGCGCTCGAGCTGGTGCCCCTGGGTGACGAGGACCTCGGCGCCCACGGCGCCACCTTCACGGCCGAGGTGACGCCCGACTTCGATCTCACACTCGATCACTTCGTGCCTGACAAGGGCGACCCGCCCGTGCGCATCCGCCGCCACGTCGGCCTCGGCACCGACGCCGAGCTGGCTAGCAGCGACGACGTCGGCTTCAACGTCGTCACGCTCAAGATCGAGAACCGTGCCTCCGGCTACGTTGAGCAGCCCATCAGCCGAGACGACCTGGCCAGCATCGAGCAGTTCGGCCGCCGCGAGAAGGAAGCCATCTCGGCGCCCGAGATCAAGGATGCCGCCATCGGCGCCCAGGTCGCCCAGCAGCTGCTGCAAGACGGCCTTGCAAAGCGCAACCGCTACGAGTTCAACCTCTCATGGCGTTTCTGCCTGCAAAAGCCCCTGCGCCTGCTCACGCTCACCGTGCCCAGCCTTGGCCTCGACCGCCTGCCCGTGCGCGTCCTCGAGGTCGAAGAGCTGGATGACCGCCGCATCTCCATCGTGGCCGAAGACGCCCCCATCGGCTCCGCCACCGCGCCCCGCTATGGCGCCCAGGCCGGCAGCGGCTACGCGCCCGACTACAACGCCTCGCCGGGCAGCGCCCTCGCGCCGCTCATCTTCGAGCTGCCCGGCGCCCTCACCACCACCGGCCTCGAGCTGGCCATCGCCACCGCCAGCACCAACCCGATGTGGGGCGGCTGCCAGGTCTGGGTGAGCTATGACGGCGACAACTACCGCCAGCTCACCGAGCTGCGCACCAACAGCCGCTACGGCACGGTGCAGACGGATGGTGGCAGCACCGTCGACCTCCTCACCAACGCCGGCCAGCAGCTGCACAGCGGCACCACCGCCGACGCCGCCAACCTCGCAACGCTGCTCTACGTCGCGCCGTCAGGCAGCGACACCGGCGAGTTCATGGCCTACGAGACCGCCACGCTCACCGGCCCCAACGCCTATACGCTGGCTGGCATGGTCCGCGCGGCCTACGCCACCGCCAGCGTCACGCACGACGCCGGCGCCCCCTGGGCCCGCGTCGACGACGCCATCGCCCGCAGCGGCCCGCTGGACCCGGCCCTGATCGGCGAGACGATCCACATCAAGCTGCTGAGCTTCAACGTCTTCAGTGCTGCCACGCAGAGCCTGGCCGACGTCAGCGCCACGACGTACACGATCACTGGCAAACACTTCGTGAGCCCGTCGGCGACGCTTGCGATCAAGCGCAACGTGGCCGACTTCGCCGGTACGCTCAACTACAACGAATGCTGGATTCACGGCCACGATGCCAGTGGCGTGGCCATCGACGCGCCCGGCAAGATCCTGGTGAACGGCCAGACGGTGAGCATCCCTAACGGGTTGCTCTACGGCAGCCAGGGGCCGGGGGCGTTTCACATCGTCTTTGACAGGTCAGCCTCCACCTTCACCATCTCGGGTGGCGCGGCTGGCTATCCCTACGTGGCGGCCCGCAAGTACGGCGGGCAATGGCAGTACGACAACAACAGCGCCTGGACCGCGTTCACGGCGACAGCCTCGCACATCCTTATCGGCACTGTGGAAACGGGGGCGCCCGACGCCGGCTTCCCTGGCAGCCCGCCGGGCGTCACTGCTGCGGTCATGTGGGCCCACGCGGCCACGCTCGATGCGCAGGTGGCCAGCTCGGTGCCGCCATCGATCCGCGTCACCGGCGACAACCAGAACGCCGTCGACCTGGGCCACGTCGGACGAGGCGTTGAGATCCTCAGCACCGGCTACTTGCACAACGCCGGCACGCGTGGTCACACGCTGGTGCTATGGAACCTCGCCACCGATGCGCTCGGTGCCGCGCCGGCCACGTTCGACACCTACGTCAGCACGGCAAGCCTCGTCACAGCCCTGGCCAGCGTGCCTGCCGGGCAACTTGTGGCGCTCTACAGCAGCGACGCGACGACGCATGACGCGGCGCTTCGCACCGCCCTGCAGGCGTTCGGGGGTGGGCTCACGTTCCCACTCTGGACGCCCGCCCGTGTCTCGCACGTCTTCATCGGCCAGCGCGGCCTGGCGCCTGGCCAGGCCTACGCCGCCAGTTCCTCGGCCAGCGACGCTAGCGGCGTGGTGAGCCAGCAGGCCTACTACACCGTGTCCAGCATCGTGAAGAACGGCGCGGCCGGCGTCGACGGGGTCGATGGCACTGATGGCACCGACGGCACGCCAGGCGCACCTGGCGCGAACGGCCAGACGAGCTACCTGCACATCAAGTACTCCAACGACGGCGGCAGCACGTTCACGGCCAGCAGCGGCGAAACCCCGGGCGCGTACATCGGCACGTACACCGACTTCACCCTGGCCGACAGCACCAGCGTCGGCAGCTACACCTGGGCCCTCATTAAGGGCGCCGACGGCACCAACGGCACGCCCGGCGCCGCCGGCGCTGATGGCCAGACCAGCTACCTCCACATCAAGTGGAGCAACGACGGCGGCAGCACTTTCACCGCCAGCAGCGGCGAGACGCCGGGCGCTTACATCGGCACGTACACCGACTTCACGGCGGCCGACAGCACCAGCGTTGGCGCGTACACCTGGGCCCTCATCAAGGGCGCCGACGGCACCAACGGCACGCCCGGCGCCGCCGGCGCCGATGGCCAGACCAGCTATCTCCACATCAAGTGGAGCAACGACGGCGGCAGCACTTTCACCGCATCGAGCGGCGAGACGCCGGGCGCCTATATCGGCACGTACACCGACTTCACGGCGGCGGACAGCACCAGCGTGGGCAGCTACACCTGGGCCCTCGTGAAGGGTGCCGACGGCACCAACGGCACGCCTGGCGCCGCCGGATCTGATGGCCAGACCAGCTACCTCCACATCAAGTGGAGCAACGACGGCGGCAGCACGTTCACCGCGTCGAGCGGCGAGACGCCGGGAGCCTATATCGGCACCTATACCGACTTCACCGCGGCCGACAGCACGAGCGTGGGTAGCTACACCTGGGCGCTCATCAAGGGCGCCGATGGGACCAACGGCACGCCTGGCACGGCAGGTTCCGACGGGACGCCAAGCTATCTGCACATCAAGTGGAGCGACGACGGTGGCAGCACCTTCACCGCTTCCAGCGGCGAAACGCCGGGCCGCTACATCGGCACCTACACCGACTCGACGCTGGCCGACAGCACCAGCGTGGGCGCGTACACCTGGGCGCTCGTCAAGGGGGCGGACGGGTCCGATGGCGACGACGGGGCATCCAGCTACCTGCACATCAAATGGAGCGACGACGGCGGCAGCACTTTCACGGCCTCCAGCGGCGAGACGCCGGGGCGCTACATCGGCACCTACAGCGACTCCAACCCGACGGACAGCATGAGCGTCAGCGCCTACGTCTGGGCCCTGGTGCGCCCGGACGCGCCAGCCAGCGGGTCCATCGACACATCGACGACCTACACCAACGTGAGCAATGGTCAGCGGGACTACGGCTATGCCACGGCCACAGCATCTGGCGGCACATCCCCCTACAGCTATTCCTGGGCCATCGTCAGTGCGGAGATGGACAACGGGACTGGCACAGAGGGCATCCCGACCGTGGGGATATCCAGCGTGTCGACGAACACCGCCTACTTCCGCGGTACGGCTGCCAACGCCTACATCCGCTTGTACATCGAGTGCGTCATTACCGACGCCAACGGCCTCAGCGTTCGCGCCGTCGGCTCGGTCGAAGTGCTTCACGGGATCTACGACCCACCATGACCCAATACGCAGTCGTCAACGACGGCACCAACGAGATCGTCGGCCTCYTCGACGCCGAACAGGCGCCTACCGATGGCAACGGCATGAGGTACTGCGCGATGGTGCCGCCCGTGGATGCCTGGCCTGTTGCGCCGTTCCCCGAGGCCGTCTGGACGTGGGACGAGGGTGCCCCCTTCTGGCATGACCCTCGCCCCTCCGATCTGGCCGACGTGCAGGCGCGCAAGTGGACCGACATCAAGGCCGAGCGCGACGCCCGCGAGCTGGGCACCTTCTCTTGGAGTGGCCACAGCTTCGACGTCGACCAAACGCGCCTGACCGGCGCGGCCGTTGACGCCATGGCTGCCCAGCTGGCCGGCGAAACATACGCGCAGTACTGGGTGCTTGCCGACAACACCGTCATCACCCTCAACGCGGCCGAGCAGATCGCGGTGGGCCGCGCGTGCAAGGCCTTCATCGCCGGACTGTGGGCCACCAGCCAGGTGCTGCGCGCCGAGATCTACGCCGCCGAGGACACCGCCACCGTGGCGGCCGTCGTCTGGCCCAACCCCTGAAAGGCACCCATGCGCATCCGTTCCCTCATCGCCACCGCCATCGGCCTGCTGCTGCCGGTGGTGGCCGATGCCGCCGAACCAAAAGACCCGCTCAGCTACCCAGCCAAGCAGTACGCGCTGGTGCTAGGCCTGTCGATGGTCGGCGGCCTTGTCAGCTTCTACGCACGCGTCCGCAAGGGCGAAGTGATGGCACTGAACGTTACCCAGTTGATCGGTGAGTTGACCACCAGCGCATTCGCCGGTCTCTTGTGCTTCTGGCTTTGCGAGTTGTCCAACGCGCCGCCCTTGCTCACTGCGTGCCTGGTGAGCATGTGCGGCCACATGGGCACGCGCGCTATCGCTGCGTTTGAAGCGTTCGCGATGCGCCGTTGGGCGCCAGGCGCGCCCGTTCCCGAAGCCGACAAAAAGGAGGGCTAAGCCCATGATCACCATCGCCACCCTGATCGCCGCCGGCATCGCGCCGACACAAGCCCGGCTGTTCGCCGAGGCGCTGTCGACGGCCGCGCGCCACTTCAGCATCAACACGCCCGTCCGCGAGGCCGGCTGGGTCAGCCAGTGCGCGCATGAGAGCGGCGGCTTCGTTGACCTCGAAGAGGACCTTTACTACACGACGGCCGAGCGCGTGCGCGCGATGTGGCCTCGACGCGTGCCCAGCCTCGGCGACGCCGCCCAGCTGCTGCGCAAACCGCAGGTGCTGGCCAACCGGGTCTACGCGAACCGCAACGGCAATGGCGACGAGGCGAGCGGCGACGGCTGGACCTATCGCGGCCGAGGCCTGATTCAGCTCACCGGCCGTGCCAACTACCTGGCGGCCGAGGCGGCCATCAACCAGCCCTACAAGGCCTCGCCGGATCTCGTCACCCAGCCCATCCACGCCGCGATGACGGCCGGGTGGTACTGGGCCGCCGCTGGCTGCAACACCATGGCCGACGCGTCCAACGTCGAGGCCATGACCAAGGCCATCAACGGCCCGGCCCTTGCTGGACTGGCTGATCGCCGCCAGCGCTTCGAGCAGGCGGTGAGGGCGTTTGCATGATCTCGCCGTATGTGTTGCTGGCCGCTGGCGGCGCCTGGCTGGCCAGCCTCGCGGCCGCTGCCCACCTTGCCTACGGCGCCGGCCTCGATGCCGAGACGGCCGCCCAGGCCCGTGAAGACAAGGCAGCAGCAGTAGCTGCTGACGCGGCCGCCAGCGCCATCGCGGCGGCCATCCCAAAGATCACCGTGCGCCACCAGACCGTGCGCCAGGAGCTAGAACGTGAGATCCAGACACGCGAGGTCTATCGCAACCCTGATTGCGACACTGGCCCTGACAGCCTGCAGCGCTTCAATGCCGCCATCGGCGCCACGGCCGCAGCGATACCTCGTTCAGGCGCTGTGCCCGCCTCTGACGCCGGCCACTGACTCAACGCTGGCCGGCTGGGAGCGCAAGGCGCACGAGCTGGCCGAGGTCTACGACAAGTGCCGCACTGCGGCGCTCGGCGAGTAAAGACGAGGCGACCGCCGCCGGCGTTGGAGCGCCGGCGACAGCCGCCACCCACAGAACGCGCCTGTGACCAGCCAAGGCCCCGCCACCTCCCGGGAGGCGGGCGCAATGTATCCCCCCTGGAGTCACATGGCCCAACCGATCATCCCCTGGGTAGGGGGCAAGCGCCGTCTTGCCGACCAGCTCATCCCGCGCTTTCCGCCGCACAGCTGCTACGTCGAGCTGTTCGCCGGCGGCGCTGCGCTCTACTTCCTGCGGCCGCCGGCGGACGTCGAGGTCATCAACGACATCAACGGCGAGCTGACCAACCTCTACCGCGTGGTGAAGCACCACCTCGAAGAGTTCGTGCGCCAGTTCAAGTGGCAACTCAGCAGCCGCGACGTTTTCAAATGGCAGCAGGAAACGCGCCCCGAGACCCTGACCGACGTGCAGCGCGCGGCCAGGTTCTTCTACCTGCAGCACCATGCCTTCGGCGGCAAGGTTCAGGGCCAGACCTGGGGCACCGCCACCACCACGCCGCCGGTCAACCTGCTGCGCCTCGAGGAGACGCTCAGCGCGGCCCATCTGAGGCTGACCAACGCCTACATCGAGAACTTGCACTGGCTCGCCTGCCTGGAGCGCTACGACCGGCCGCACACCTTTCTGTACGCCGATCCACCCTACTGGCAGACCGAGGGCTACGGCGTCGGCTTCCCCTTCAGCGAGTACGAGGCCATGGCCGCAGCCATGCGCCGGCTCAAAGGCAAGATGATGGTCAGCATCAACGACCACCCTGCTATCCGGGAGTGCTTCGCCGGCTTCCACATGGAGAGCCTCGAGATTACCTACACCGTGGGCGGCGGCGGCAAGCCGGCCGACCGCCGCGAGCTGGTGATCTGGAGCTGGGACCAGGCCGCCGAGCCAGCCGGTTTGTTTTAGGGCCGCCAGCGCCTGCCATCGAAGCCGGCGACCTCAACCGTCGTGTGGCTTGTCAAGCAGCGCCACACCGAGGTTTGATCCGGCAGGCTCAAAGGCGCTGCCGGGTTCCCAGTGCTTCAACGATTCAGCAAGCGACGCTAACTGCAGCGCCAGGCCGTCGACCATCGCTAGGTTGAAAAGCACCCAAGGTGTCGTGCCGTCGGTCTTCTTTCCCCGGTCGTGGTCGACGGTGGCGAACCGTAGGTACAAAATCTTTTCGAATCCGCCGTCTTTGGTAGGCGTGGCGTCGACGCGAAGCTGGGCCTCGCGGTACATGCGAATCGGTGAGGACTTTGAAGACTTTGCCATGAGCAGACTTTAGTGTGCTGGCCCATCGGGAAGCCGCGTCACCGTGACTCCATCAGCGGTTGCAACTGTGTCTGGATCGGCCCCGGCTTCCAACTTCTTGATGGAAGCAACGATGTCCGTCAATTGCACGGCCAGGCCATCGAGAGCTTCCACGGTGAGGAAAATCCATGGACCGACACCTTGGGTACTCTTGCCACCCGGGGCGGCTTGGACGGTGTGGATCCGCATGAGGTAGGCCGTCATAGGTTCGCCGTCCGGGCCGGGCACCTCGTCGGTCATGATTTCACAGCCGTTATAGCCAAGCATTGACTGGTTGGTGCGTTTTGCCTTCATCGTGGGCGTCTCCAGGGTGGGTGCGATATCGTCGCATTCAACATGTGCAACCTGTACCACGTCAGCCCAAAGGGTGACGCCGAGCGCTACATCGGCGAGGCCGCCTATCAGATTGAACTTCCCGACTACGACATGACCCACGTCGGGCCGTTCGATCAAGGCGTGTTCATCCGCGCGCACGGGCCGCGCATCCTCGGCTTCGTTGGTCGCTGGGGGCTGATCGCGCCCTTCATGAGGACCCGCAAGCAGGTCGACGGGCAGAAGAACCTCACCAACAACGCGCGCTTTGAGACCATCGGTGACAAGCCGTCGTACAGCCTGGCATGGAAGCGCGGTCAGCGCTGCCTGATCCCGGCTCAGTGGCTGAGGGAGCCGAACTGGGAGACCGGACGCAACATCTGGTGGAACCTGCGCCGTGCTGACGGTCTGCCTTGGATGGTGGCGGGCATCTGGGCCGATTGGACGGACCCGGAGACCGGCGAGGTGTTGCCCAGCTTCGCAATGGTGACGTTCAATGTGGACAGCCACCCGCTGCTGCGGCGCCTGCACAAGCCGGTGGTCGACCCAGTCACCAAGATCCAGCTGCCTCCCGAGCTACAGGACAAACGCGGCGAGGCCCACATTCGACCGGCCGATTGGCACACCTGGCTGCAGGGCAGCGAGGAGGACGCTGTGCGGCTTCTGGTGCCACCTCCGGTCGAGGCGTTCGACATGAGCGACGCGGCTATGACTGATCAAGCGCTGGCCAGCGCATCGGCTCCGGTTGGCCCGGACGAGAGGCCCGAGCCTCCTCCGCAACTTGAGCTTCTGTGAGGATCCGGCATAGCCAGACCTGCTCGTACGAAGTCTCGGACTTTCGCTTAGCGTTCCCCAAACGCTGCTGCCCGACAAGCACCACCGTGCGGCCGCGCCAGTAGCGGACCTTCGCCCCATACAGCGGCTCAAGACTGGGCGGAGTGAGGTAGGCATGCACCGGGGCCTTCTCTAGCCTGTCGTGCGTCCAGAGTTTGTCGATATGGATGGTGCCACGCGTGACCGGCAGACCGCCTCGTTCATGCTTGGGGATGCGCCCACCCCTGTAGTTCAGCTCGATCACATCCACAAACATAGCTGTGTGTTTATACAGTAAATATGCCTGCGAGCGTCTTGTGAGTCCTCTAACGGCGCCTTTGCGCCCGGGGAGAATTTGAGCGAAATCGACCCGGCGCCGTTAGAGCATTCTGGAAGCGCTGCCGATGGTTGCTAGAATGTCGTCCAGCTTTGGGAGCAGAGGGTCGCGAGTTCGAATCCCGCCGCCCCGACCAAACCTTTTTGACAACCCGCCCTGGCTCCGGCCACGGCGGGTTTTCTTTTGTGAGGCCCCCGCATCCGGGGCGTCCACCCGAGGGCATCCCCCAAAGTCCGACCGAGCGGTCGGCCGGGACAATCCCTCGCACTTCGCTGCAACCCTGGCATGGCCACAAGCCGAGCCCGAGAGACCCATGGCACTCCAACACCTGACCGACGAGCAGATCGCCACCTGGACCCGCGCCCAAAAGGACGAATGGTGGTTCAAGAACATCTTCCGTGGCGACATGGCTCAGCTGACGCTGCGCTCTGGCTTAACCGGCTTCCTGCTCGGCGGCATCCTGTCGGCCACGGGCCTGTACATCGGCGCCAAGACCGGCATCTCGCTGGGCGTCGGCCTGACCTCGGTGATCCTGGCGTTCGCGCTGTTCCGCGCGCTGCATGCCGGCGGTTGGGCCCAGGACTACACCATCCTGGAAAACAACTGCACGCAGTCCATCGCCACGGCGGCGGGCTATGTGACCACAGCGCTGATCTCCAGCCTGCCGGCCTACATGCTGGTCTCCGGCGTCATCCCGCCCTGGTGGCAGTTGATGATCTGGATGGTCGTCGTCTCGACGATCGGCGTGCTGATTGCCTTTCCGCTGAAGCGCCGCTTCATCAACGAGGACCAGGCACCGTTCCCCGAAGGCCGCGCCTGCGGCGTCGTGCTGGATTCGCTCTACAACGGCCGCGGTGACGAGGGCGTGTTCAAGGCCAAGCTGCTGGGCTGGGTCAGTGCCGGTGCTGCGCTCTATCAGGCCGTCGTCAGTGACGGCTGGATGAAGCTGGTGCAGTTCAAGCTGCTGATGCTGGACAAATGGGCCGGCCTGGCAGAGCCCTGGCATCTGCACGAGCGGCTGGACGACTACTACTACGCCTGGATCGGCAAGGCCGACGCGCTCATCCCCAGCATCCTCGGCACCAGTTTCAAGACGCTGGGCCTGCGCCTGACGCTGGACGTGGCCGTCATCGGCGTTGGCGGCCTCATGGGCCTGGCCATCGCCGGCAGCTGCTTCCTGGGCGCCTTCATCAACTTCGTCGTCCTGGCGCCGCTGATGATCCAGATGGGCGACATCGTGCCGCGCCTGGGCGCCAACGGTGTGCTTGTGCCGCTGAGCCGCGTCGAGATCGTCAACCAGTGGTCGCTGTGGTGGGGTGTCACGATGATGGTCGTGGGCGCGCTGGTCGGCCTGCTGGCCAAGCCCGAGATCTTCAAGGGGCTGTTCAAGAAGCGTGCGGCCAAGCCTGCCGATGCGGGCACCGACCTGCTGAAGGACATCGAGGTGCCGCTGTGGGTGTCCTATGTGGGCGTGCCGGTCTTCGGCATGCTCGGCGCCTATGTGACCCACCTGTTCTTCGGTGTGCCGCTGTGGATGGCCGTCATCTCGCTGCCGCTGATCTTCGTGCTGAGCATCATCTGCACGAACTCCATGGCCCTGACCTCGTGGACGCCGACGGGCGCGCTGTCCAAGATCACGCAGTTCACGATGGGGGCGCTGGACCGCAGCAACCCGGCGTCCAACCTCCTGCCGGCCGGCATGACGGCGGAGATCGCCTCCAACGCGGCCAACCTGCTGTCCGACATCAAGCCCGGCTACATGCTGGGTGGCAAGCCGCGCCACCAGGCCATCGGCCACCTCATCGGCAACATCGCCGGCGTGCTGGTCTGCGTGCCGCTGTTCTTCCTGCTGTTCCTGCAGCCCGACGCATCGGGCCTGCGCACCACGGCCGGCATCGTGTCGGACCAGTTCGGCTTCCCGGCCGCGCTGCAATGGAAGGGCGTGGCCGACATCATCGCCAAGGGCCTGAAGAGCCTGCCGGTCTCGGCACTGGTTTCGATGGCCGTTGCCGCCATTGCCGCGGTGGCGATGGAGGTGGCGCGCATCAAGAGCAAGGGCCGCTTCCAGCTCTCGGCCGTGGCGACCGGCCTGGGTGTCGTGCTGCCGCCGGAGGCTGTCATCGGCATGTTTGTCGGCGCGGTGATCTTCTGGGTCATGGGCCGCAAGCACAAGGCGCCGGGCACCAAGAGCCACCGCATCTGGGTCGAGGGCATGGAGCCGATCTGCGCCGGCCTGATCTCGGGCGCTGCGCTGATGGGTATCGGCAACGCCATCATCAATGTGCTGATCTAATCCGCACCCGCCGACCGTAGCTCAACCGGATAGAGCACCCGCCTTCTAAGCGGGCGGTTACAGGTTCGATTCCTGTCGGTCGGGCCAGTCAACAACAACACCCAGGTCGCATTGCGGCCTGGGTGTTTGTATTTCAGCCTAGATCCGGCAGTTGACCGCTTGCTACTTGGCGAAAGCCTCGATGCATCAACACCTTGCGCCTGGCTCGACGTTCAACACTTCGGTGATGAGCGCTGCACGCCCGCTGGTCTGGCGCTTCGGGCCGCTGGTCGCGTTGCTTCTCCTTGTGGGCAGGGGCCCACTGCGTCGTCGCGCTTGCCAGCCACCCGCCTCGCCAGCCCCTCGGGCGTGCCCAACCGCCGGATCTAGGCTCAGGCATTCAATCCGCGTCCGACGACGCGCAGCGTGCGCCGGAACTCGTCCTTCAACCGGTAGAGCTGCGCCGGCCTATGGGCACCGTCGGCGCGCTTGGCGCCGGGCACGGGCTCCAGCATGCCCAGCTCGTCCATCTTGCGGCGAAAGCTGACCGGGTTGATGGCCTCGCCGAGCAGCGCCGCGTAGATGGCGTGCAACTCGGGCAGCGAGAAGGGCTCAGCGCACAGGTAGACGGGCAGGGACGAATACTGGCTCTTGCTGCGCACGCGCTCAACGGCCGCAGCCACGATGCGCCCGTGGTCAAACGGCAACTGGGGCAGGCGGTCCACCGGCAGCCAGTGCTGGCCAGGCAGGGCAGGCTCCGGCACCGGGATCAGCGCAAAGTAGGCGACCGACACACTCCAGCCGCGCGGGTCCCGCGCCGGGCCGCTGAAGCTGGCGAGTTGCTCCAGATACGGGCTCTCCAGAGCCGCCTTGTCCCGCAGCACGCGTTGCGCCGCGTCCGCGCAGCCCTGGTCCGCGTCGGTGTGCACATAGCCGCCCGGCAGCGCCAGCGCGCCAGCGAATGGCTCACGATCGCGCTTGAGCAGTAGGACCTGGAGTTGCCCGTCGCGCAGCGTCAGCAGCACCACATCGACCGTGCAGATCAACTGGGCGGACGTCAGATAGTTTGTTGAATCATTCACTTAAGCAAGGATAAACGCTGGCTGGGTGGTGGCCTTCCCACGGCGCGTTCGTGGTGTTTTCAAGCCACTTAGTTTCATTGTTAACTTAAGTGTGATTATCATGTGCCAGCACAACAGGAGGACATGAACGTGAACACGCATCTGCTGCTGATCGACCCACAGAACGACTTCTGTGACCTCCCGCCTGACTGGCTGCCGCGCTCGCCGGTGACCGGCGAGGCCATCCGCCCCGCGCTGCCGGTGGCCGGCGCCCATGCCGATCTGCAGCGCGCGGCGAGCCTGGTGGAGCGCCTGGGCGGCAGGCTCGATGCGATCACCGTGACGCTGGACTCCCACCACCGCATCGACATCGCCCACCCGGGCTTCTGGCTGGAGGCCGCCAGCGGCCGTGCGCCGCAGCCGTTCACGGCCATCACGGCGGCCCAGGTTCGCGCGGGCGCCTACCTGCCGCGTGATGCCGCCCGGCTCGACCGCACGCTGGCCTATCTGGACGCGCTGGAGGCCACGGGCCGCTACACGCTGATGGTCTGGCCGGTGCACTGCCAGATGGGCAGTTGGGGTCACGGCGTGCACGCCGGCCTGCAAGCGGCGCTGGATGCCTGGGCAGACGCGCAGGGCCGCTCGGTCGGCGTCATCACCAAGGGTGAGAACCCCTGGACCGAGCACTACAGCGCGCTTCAGGCCGAGGTGCCCGACGCCGCCGACGAGCGCACCGAGCTCAACCAGGCGTTGCTGGCCGAGCTGGACCGCTACGACCGCGTGCTGATCGCCGGCGAGGCCGGCAGCCACTGCGTGCGCGCCACCGTCGAGCATCTGGCCGCCCATCTGCCCTCGCGCCAGTTGAACAAGCTGGTGCTGTTGACCGACTGCATCAGCCCCGTGGCAGGCTTCGAGGCGCAGCAGGCCGAGTTCCTGGCCGCGATGCGCGCCACGGGCCTGCAGCTGGCCCACAGCACGGAGATCCAGGCATGAGCGCCGCCCCCATCATCACCAGCCTGCTGGACACTGACCTCTACAAGTTCACGATGTGGCAGACGCTGCTGCATCGCCACCCCCAGACCCAGTCCGAGTACCGCTTCGTCTGCCGCAACCAGCCGGGCTACGCGCTCAGCGAGCTGAAGGCCGATGTGGAGCGCGAACTGGACGCGCTCTGCGCCTTGAGCTTGCGCGAGGATGAGCTGGCCTACCTGAAGGGGCTGCGCTTCATCAAAAGCGACTTCGTCGACTTCCTGCGCATCTTCCGGTTCCAGCGCGCCTTCATCGAGGTAACGACCGAAGGGACTAGCCTGCACATCGTGGCGCGTGGCCCGCAGGTGCATGTGATGGGCTTCGAGATCCCGGTGCTGGCCATCGTCAACGAGCTCTACTTCCGCCGGCTGGACACGCCCGAGGTCCGCCTCGAAGGCCAGCGCCGCCTGGACGCCAAGATCGCCGCGCTGCAGGCCTTCGCCGCCGAGCCGCTTCAGCAGCGCCACCCCTTCGACCTGTTCGACTTCGGTCTGCGCCGCCGCTTCTCGGGCGCCTGGCAGCGCGAGGTGGTGCGCCAGCTGCGCGACGCCTTGCCCCAGCACTTCAAGGGCAGCTCCAACGTGCTGCTGGCCAAGGAGCTGGGCCTGGTGCCCATCGGCACCATGGCCCACGAATACCTGCAGACCTACCAGGCCCTGGGCACCGTGCGCCTGCGCGACCACCAGAAGGCGGCGTTGGAGGACTGGGTGCAGGAGTACCGCGGCGACCTCGGCACGGCGCTGACCGACGTGGTGGGCATGGACGCCTTCCTGGCCGACTTCGACCTCTACTTCGCCAAGCTCTTCGATGGCCTGCGCCATGACAGTGGCGACCCGATCGTCTGGGGCGAGAAGGCGCTGGCCCACTACGCAAAGCTGCGCATCGACACGCACACCAAGCGCCTCGTGTTCAGCGACGGCCTGACGGTGACCAAGGCCATAGCGCTGTACCGCCACTTCGCCGACCGCGTGCAGCTCGGCTTCGGCATCGGCACCCACCTGAGCAACGACGTTGGCCTCACGCCGCTGAACATCGTCATGAAGCTGACCCACGCGAATGGCCAGCCGGTGGCCAAGCTCAGCGACAGCCCCGGCAAGACGCTGTGCGACGACGAGACCTTCCTGGCCTATCTGCGCCAGGTCTTCGGGATCAAACCATGATCAAGCTCAGCATCGCCCAGCTCAATCTCACGGTCGGCGACGTCGCCGGCAACGTCGCCCGCATGGTGGCTGCGGCGCGGCAGGCGGCCTGGGCCGGATCGCAGCTGGTGGTCTTCCCCGAGCTGGCTGTCAGCGGCTACTACCCCGGTGACCTGCTGGACGAACCCGCCTTCCTGCGTCAGGTCGAGGCCGGCCTTCAAGCGCTGCGTGCGGCCTCCCGCGAGTTGCCCGGCCTGACCTGGGTGTTCGGCGCGCCGTTGGTGCGCGAAGGCCCCGGCAAGAAGCTGGAGAACGGCCTGCTGGTGCTCAAGGACGGCGAGCAGCTGCTGCGCTATGCCAAGCAGCTGCTGCCCACCTACAACATCTTTGACGAGCGCCGCCACTTCGAACCCGGCCCCGACGTCGCCAGGGTGCTGCGCATCGGCTCTGCCCAGGTGGGCCTGCTGATCTGCGAGGACGGCTGGAACGACGACGGCGCGGACTATCGCCTCAACCCTTTCGAGCGCCTGCGCGACGCCGCCCCCGACCTCGTCATCAGCATCAATGCCAGCCCCAGCCACATCGGCAAACGCGAGCAGCGCCACCAGGTGTTTGGCGCTGCCTCGCGCCGCCACGGCCTGCCCATCCTCTACGTCAATCACATCGGCGGCCATGACCAACTCGTCTATGACGGTGCCAGCTTCGCCGTCGAGCCCGAGGCGGGCGTCGTCTTCGAGGCCGAACGCTTCGTCGAATCGGTGCGCACGCTGGGCTTCGAGAACGGCCGCTTTGTCGAACTGGACGGGCAACGCCCGGCCCGCCCCGACCCGGCCGGCTTGAGCGCCATGGCCTTCTACCGCGCGCAGATCGTGCTGGGCCTGCGCGACTACGCACGCCGCTGCGGCTTCACGCGGGCGGTGGTGGGCAGCTCGGGCGGCATCGACAGCGCGCTGACGCTGGCGCTCGCAACGGAAGCGTTAGGTGAAGACAACGTCGTCGGCATCACCATGCCCTCCAGCTTCTCGTCCAGCGGCTCGGTGACGGACTCCGAGGCGCTGTGCCGCAACCTCGGCATCGAGTTGCTGAACCATCCCATCCAGGGCGCGGTAGATGCGCTGAAGGCCCAGTTCGCGCAGAGCTTTGGCGCGGCCATGCAGGGCCTGACGCTGGAGAACCTGCAGGCACGCGTGCGCGGCACCGTCCTGATGGCCTATTCCAACGCCAATGGTCACCTGCTGCTGACCACGGGCAACAAGAGCGAGGTGTCGGTCGGCTACTGCACGCTGTATGGCGACACCAACGGCGGTCTCGGTCTCATCGGCGACCTCTACAAGACGGAGGTGTTCGCGCTGTCCCGGCATCTGAACGAGGCGGCCGGGCGCGAACTCATCCCCTTGGCCATCATCGAGAAAGAGCCCTCGGCCGAATTGGCGCCGGGCCAGCGCGACGGCGACAGCCTGCCGCCCTACCCGGTGCTGGACGAAATGCTCAAGCTGCTCGTCGAAGGCGACCGCCTGGCCAGCTGGGAACGCGAGGCCGCCGAGGCCCGCATGGCCGCGTTGCGAGCAAGCGCCGAGGGCAGGGCGCTCATCGAGAAGGTTGCTCGCATGATCCAGCGCAGCGAATACAAGCGCCGCCAAGCCCCGCCGCTGATCCGGCTGCGGGCGCGGGCCTTCGGCCAGGGTCGGCAGATGCCCATCGCGGTGGTGTTTCCCGGGGTGCTGTCATGACCGCCGCTGCCGTCGCTGCCGTGGTGATAGGCCGCTTCCAGCCCGTCCACAACGGCCACCTCGCGCTGCTGCGCGAGGCACTGGCCTGTGCGCCGCGCGTCGTCGTGCTGCTGGGTTCGGCCCACCAAGCGCGCTCGCCGCGCCACCCCTTCAGCTGGACCGAGCGCGCCGAGATGCTGAGCCTGGCGCTGACGCCCGCCGAACGCGAGCGGGTGGAGGTGGTGCCGCTGCGTGACCTCTACGACGAGACGCGCTGGGTGCAGGCCGTGCGCGCCGCCGTGCAGCAGCGCGTCGGCAGCGACGACGTGACGCTGGTCGGCCACTTCAAGGACGCCACCAGCGACTACCTGCGCCGCTTCTCGCCCTGGCAGCTGCTGAGCCTGCCGCGCCAGCACCGCGCCGATGCCACCGACCTGCGCGCCGCGCTGTTCGAGGCCCCGCCCGAGGCGCTGGACGGTGTGCTGGCCAGCTGGGTGGACCAGGTGCCTGCGGGCACGCGGTCCTTCGTGCAGGCCTGGGCGCATCTGCCCTACCTGAGCGCGCTGCGGCGCGAGTGGGCAATGTTGATGCGCTACCGACAGGCCTGGTCGAGCGCGCCCTACGCGCCGGTGTTCGTCACCGTCGACCTCGTGCTGCGCTGCGCCGGCCATGTGTTGCTGATCCAGCGCGCGCAGGACCCGGGCCAGGGCCTGTGGGCCTTGCCCGGCGGCTTCGTCGAGCCGCGCGACACCCTCTACCAGTCGGCGGTGCGCGAACTGGAGGAGGAGACGGGGTTGCGCCTGCTGCCTGACACGCTGGAGCGCGCGTTGTGTGGCGTGGCCGTCTTCGACCACCCCGACCGCAGCCAGCGCGGCCGCACGATCTCGCACACCCACCACTTCGACCTGGGCGACCGCGAACTGCCGGAAGTGCAGGGTGCGGACGACGCGGCGCAGGCGCGCTGGGTGCCGGTGGCCGAACTGGCGGCCATGGAAGTGCAGTTCTTCGACGACCACTTCCACATGCTGGACCGCTTCCTGGGCCTGCTGCCCGCGGCCTGAATGCGACGAGTTGCTTACGGCAGGCGCGCCAGCATCGTCGACTCGGTCGCTTCGTCCCAGAACAACGGATAGAAGCTGCGCGCCGACGCCACGGAGTCGGGGTGGCCGCCCCACAGCGAGATCTGTTCGCGCACGGTGGCGAAGTCAATGCTCATCAGCACGGCCGGCGCGTCGACGCGCGGGTTGTGTCGCGCCGCCGTGCAGGGCACCAGGCCCAGGCAGCGGCGGTAGAACGGCACATGACGCGGGTTGACCTCGATGACGAGGCGGTCGCAGCCGGCGCGGCGGTGGGCGTGCAGGTAGCCGAGGTGGAAGAGCTGGGCCAGTGCGAGTCGGGGGTCGCGCGAATGCCTGTCCATCGCCAGCCCGCCGAATTCGCAGAGCTTGGTGCCGTTGGCCCGCCAGTCGTCCAGTTCGGCCCCAAACAGCAGGTCGGCGTTCAGCCCGCCCGGGCCGTCGAAGCGCACGGACAGCGTGCCGACGAGCTCCTCGCCATCGCGTGCCGTGCAGACGACATCGCCCGCCTCGTTGCGGCCGCTGTCGCGCTCGCGCTTCACGCTCAGCCCGCGGTCGCCGTAGCGGCGTTGGACGAGGCCGAGGGCGTCGCCATCGAGCCCGCCGAAGCCGCTGTCCATGGCCAAGGGCTCGTGGCCAAAGGGCTTGGGCGGCGAACTGTGTCTCGCTTCAAAGAAAGGGACCATGCGGTGAATCCTCTGCGTACAACTGGGCGAGGCGCGACTCTAGGGGCGGCAGGCGGCACTTTTCCGCCCCCTCACAGACCGATACACCGGGCCGCTGCCGTCCATGCGATTTCTCACGGGCTGGTGCGCCCGCCTGTTGAAGCGATGGCGCGTTGTCCTACACGCCGGGCCTTTACACGACTGCCGCAAGTCCTACACCGCACCGCCGCGCAGGCAGCTACATTGGCTGTGGGCTTAGGCCCCCTGCTGTTCCTCCCTGAGCAGGCGTCTCCCGTGACAGCGGAAGACGGTTTCAAGCCCCGGTCCGATGGACCGGGGTTTCTTTTTTTCCGGCCTCAGCCGACGGCCCAGGCGCCGGGCACCATGCCGGTCCAGCGCTTGAAGGAGCGGCGGAAGTTGGCGCCGTCGAAATAGCCCAGCGCCTGCGCCACCGTGCCAACCTGGGCGGGCGCTGTGCCGAGGGCGTGCTGGTCGTGCAGGACGGCCACAAGCGCCTGCCGCAGGGGCCGCAGAACTTCAAGCTGGTGCCGTGGCGCGACGTAGAGAAGCTGATCCTTATGCGCCCCTCATGCGCCCGTGAGCACAGTGGGGCACCTTCACCACCGGTGCTCCGCATGGACATCCTGCTCTTCCCGCTCGCCCACCCCTGGCTGACGGCACTCGCCGTCGTCGTGCTGCTGGCTCTCGTGTTCTACAAGCGCACGCTGCGCCTGTTCGGCTTCGTCATCGTGCCGGACGATTCCATCGGCACCGTCACCAAGGGCTTCGTGCTGTTCGGCAGCCACCGCGAGCTGCCGCCTGGCCGCATCGTCGCGCTGTTCGGAGAGGCCGGCCTGCAGGCCGACACGCTGGCTCCCGGCCTGCACGTGGGGCTGTGGCCTTGGCAGTTCGAGGTCGAGCTGGTCAAGTTCACCGTCGTGCCGGACGACGCCATCGGTGTCGTCGAAGCCTGCGACGGCCTGCCGCTGCCCGACGGCCGCGTGCTGGCCCGCCACGTGGCCTGCGACAACTTCCAGGATGCCCGCGCCTTCCTCGCCGCCGGTGAACGCGGCCTGCAGACGAGCGTGGTGCCGCCCGGCGCCTGGCGCATCAACACACTGCTGTTCACCGTGCGCCTGGAGCGCATGACCGTCATCGAGCCCGGCAAGATCGGCATCGTCGAGGCACGCGACGGCCGCCCACTCGCCGGTGGCCGCGTCATCGGCCGCGCCGTGGCATGCGACAGCTTCCAGGACGCCCGCGCCTTCATGGAAGGTGGCGGCGAACGTGGCCCGCAGATGAGCGTCATCCCGCAAGGCAAGTACCGCGTCAACCCCGGGCTCTTCAAGGTCGTGCAGGTGCAGGTGACCGACGTGCCCGACAACAAGGTCGGCATCGTCACGACCCGCGAAGGTGCGTCCCTGACGACGGGCGAGATCGCCGGCCCCGAAGTGCCGGGCCACAACGTCTTCCAGGACCCGCTGTCCTTCGTCAACGCCGGCGGCACCAAAGGCCTGCAGGAGCAGGTGCTGCTGGCCGGCCGCTACTTCATCAACCCGATGTTCGCCACCGTCGAGATCATCGACATGACCGAGGTGCCCATCGCGTCGGTGGGCGTCGTCGTCGCCTTCGTCGGCGGTGCCGGCGTGGACGTGACCGGCGAGGGCTTCCGCCACGCCAACATGGTCCGCCGTGGCGAGAAAGGCGTGTGGGTGGACGTGCTGGACCCCGGCAAGTACGCCATCAACACCTACACCCACAAGGTGCGTGTCGTGCCCACGGCCAACGTGGTGCTGAACTGGGCCACCGGCAAGACCGAGGCTCATAAGCTGGACGCAAATCTTTCGACGATCACCGTGCGCTCCGCCGACGGCTTCACGTTCAATCTGGACGTGAGCCAGATCATCCACATCCCGCGCAACGACGCGCCCAAGGTCATCGCCCGCTTCGGCAGCATGGAGGCGCTGGTCACGCAGGTGCTGGAGCCCACCATCGGCAACTACTTCCGCAATGCGGCGCAGAACTCGGACGTCATCGACTTCCTGAAGAAGCGCAGCGAGCGTCAGGCCGAGGCCAAGGCCGCCATCGCCGCGGCGCTGAAGGCCTACGACGTGGGTGCGGTGGAGACGCTGATTGGCGACATCGTGCCGCCCGCCGAGCTGATGAAGACGCTGACCGACCGCAAGCTGGCCGAGCAGGAGAAGGTCACCTTCACGATCCAGATGGAGGCGCAGGGCGTGCGCCAGCAGCTGGAGCAGGCGACTGCCCTGGCGCGCACGCAGGCCCAGGTGGTGGACGCCGAGCGCAAGGTCGCCATTGCCGAGTTCAGCGCACAGGCTGCGGTGAAGACGGCCGACGGCTCGGCGCGCTCCAAGAAGATCACCGCTGAGGCCGACGCCGAAGTCACGCGCGTGACCGGCCAGGCCGAGGCCGGCCGTACGCTGGCGATCGGTGAAGCCGAGGCCGAGGTCATCCGCCAGAAGATCGGCTCGATGGAGTCGGGCAACTACGCCATCGTGCAGGTGGCCCAGGCGCTGGCCGGTGCCGGCGTGCAGCTGGTGCCTGAGGTGGTGGTGGGCGGCGGGCAGGGCGCCGGGCAGGGAGGCACGCTGGTGGATGTGCTGCTGGCTGGCCTGGTGAAAGACCGCTTCGCCAAGCCAGAGGTCATCAGGGCCGCCACCTAAACTGCCTCGCGCATGATCCCTCGCTCGATCGTCCAGTTTCTCCCCTGGATCGCCGCCGGTTCGCTGATGGCGCTCGCCTGGGCCGGCTGGAAGCTGCGGCTGGCCTGGGAGGGCTTGCGCGCGGCGCAGCGTGCGGCCCGGCTGGAGCGCGCGCTGCGCGAGTTCGGCGACCAGATGCGCGACGCTGACCGGCCCGAGGCGCATGCGCGTGAGCTGCTGCAGGCGCTGTCCGAGATGGCCGGGCTGCCCACGGCCGCGTTGTTGAGGCCGGCTTGCGGCGAGCCTGACATCGTGCTCGGTGACCCCGACGCCAACGCCCTGGCCGGCCTGCAGCTGTGCGCCGACAGCTGCCGCGCGCTCGGCCCCGGCACCGCCCGCCATGTCGGGGAGCCGGACGTCTACCTGCCGCTGCGTGGCCGGGACACCGCCTTGGGCGCCGTCACGCTGCGCGGCCTGGGCGCGGCGATGCTGGCGCCGGACTACCTGGCCCATGCCCAGGCGCTGTGCGACCAGATGGGCCTGGCCCTGCAACGCCGCTGCCTGCAGGATGAAGCCCGCCGCGCCGGCGAACTCGCCGAGGCGCAGTCCACCCGTAACGCCATGCTGGCCGCCATCTCGCACGACTACCGCACGCCGCTGGCCACCATCATGGGTTCGGCCTCCGCGCTGCAGACGCAGGGCGAGCGCCTCACGCACACCCAACGACAGGAACTGGCCGGCCGCATCCTCGACGAGACGGCCCGCCTTGTGCGCCTGACAGACAACACGCTGCAACTCGCCCGGCTGGGCGCACCCGGCGTGGCGCTGCGCAGCGACTGGGAGTCGGCCGAGGAGATCGTTGGCGCTGCGCTGCGTCGCGTGCGCCGCCGGCCCGACGGGCAGCGAGTAAAGGCGCGTGTCGAGCCCGCGCTGCCACTGCTGTGGTGTGATGCCGCCCTGATGTCGCAGCTGCTGGACAACCTCGTCGACAACGCCTTGAAGTACAGCCCGGCCGAGGCGGCGGTCGAGCTGGTGGTACGCCGCGTCGGCGACGAAGCCCTGTTCGCCGTGCGCGACCGTGGCGCCGGCATCGCGCCGGCTTGGCGCGACCGCGTCTTCGACGCCTTCCAGCGCGGCGACCTGGCCGCGTTCTCGCAGCGCCCGCCTGGTGCCGGCGTGGGCCTGGCCGTGTGCCGCGCGATAGCCGAGGCACACGTCGGGAGCCTGAGCCTGCGCCCGCGTGGCCACGGCGGCTGCAGCTTCGAGTTCCGCCTGCTGCTGCGCGCCGTGCCCGAGTTGCCGGTGGCCGCACCATGAGGCTGCTGCTCGTCGAAGACGACCGCGAACTGCGCATGACGCTGCGCGAGGCGCTGGCCGTCGAAGGCTACGAGGTGCTGACCGCCGCCAGCCTGGCCGATGCGATGGCCCAGCTCACCCACGCCGGCCACCTCGACGCCGTGCTGTTGGACCTCGGCTTGCCCGATGGCGATGGCGAGGAACTGCTGCAGGCGCTGCGCCGCGAGCGCGCCACGCCGCTCATCGTGATCTCGGCCCGCCAGGTGGAGGGCCAGAAGATCCGTCTGCTCGATGCCGGCGCAGACGACTACCTTGTCAAGCCCTTCGGCATCGGTGAGCTGCTGGCGCGCCTGCGCGTGGCGCTGCGCCACCGCGGCACCGTGGCGCAGCCGGCCGTCACGCTGTACCGCCACGCTGGCCTGGAGGTGGACCTGCAAGCCCACCGCGTGAAGCGCGACGGCGCCGATGTGCGCCTCACGCCCACCGAGTTCAAGCTGCTGGCCCGCCTTGTGCGCCAGGCCGGCCAGGTCGTCACCCACCGCCGCCTGTTGGCCGACGTGTGGGGCGCGGACGCTACCGAACAGACCCATTACCTGCGCCTGTATATGGGCCAGCTGCGCGCCAAACTCGAAGCCGATCCCGGCGAGCCCTGCGTGCTGCTGACCGAGCCCGGCGTGGGCTACCGCATCGCGGAGCCGCGCTGACTTGCGTCGATCATGAGAACTGAGACGGTGCTGGCAGGCGGCCACCGACCCTGCTAGGCTGCCTCGCGCCCGCCACCGGTGGCGGAACGGGAGCAGCAGGCATGGCGGAGTTGACAGTCAACGGCAAGCAGATGCAGTTCGAGGCGGAGGCCGATACGCCGCTGCTCTGGGTGCTGCGCGAGCAGCTCAGCCTCACGGGCACCAAGTACGGCTGCGGCGTCGCCCAATGCGGCGCCTGCACCGTGCACATCGACGGCGCTCCGGTGCGCAGCTGCGTGATGCCGGCGTCGGCGCTGACGGCGGCGCAGAAGATCACCACCATCGAGGGCCTGGCACCGAACGCCTCGCACCCCTTGCAGAAAGCCTGGGACGCGCTGGACGTGCCGCAGTGCGGCTTCTGCCAGAGCGGCATGCTGATGGCGGCGGCCGCGCTGCTGAAGACCAAGCCCAAGCCGACTGACGCCGACATCGACGCGGCCATGACCAACATCTGCCGCTGCGGCACCTACAACCGCGTGCGTGCCGCCATCCACCTGGCCGCCGGCCAGGTGCAGCGCAAGCAGATTCCCATCGTCATCGAAGGGGGCAAGGCATGAGCGCCGTCCTGAATCGACGCGACTTCCTGAGCGCAACCAGCGCCGCCGCCGGCGGCCTGATGGTGGGCTTCCATGTGCCGGGTCTTGCCCAGGGCGCCACCGCCACGCCGGAGCTGAACGCCTGGGTGCAGATCCTGCCGGACGAGACCACGGTCATCCGCATCGCGCGCTCGGAGATGGGGCAGGGCACGCTGACCGGCCTGGCCCAGCTCGTGGCCGAGGAACTGGAGTGCGACTGGGCCAAGGTGAGGACCGAATACCCCACGCCCGGCCAGAACCTGGCGCGCAACCGCGCCTGGGGCAGCATGAGCACGGGTGGCAGCCGCGGCGTGCGCGAGTCGCATGAGTACGTGCGCAAGGGCGGCGCGCTGGCGCGGGCGCTGCTGATCCAGGCTGCCGCTAACCGGTGGAGCGTGTCCGTCGTGGAGTGCACGACGGCGGCCGGCTGGGTGCTGCATGCGGGCAAGAAGCTCAGCTATGGCTCGCTGGCCGCCGAGGCCGCCAAGCTCGCGGCGCCGGCCGACATCCAGCTCAAGCCCGCCAAGGACTGGACCCTCGCCGGCCGGCCGATGAAGCGGCTGGACACGAAGCCCAAGCTGGACGGCTCTCTCGTCTACGGCATGGACCTGCAACTGCCCGGCATGCTGAACGCGGCCATCAAGGATTGCCCGGTCTTTGGCGGCAAGCTCAAGAGCTTCGACGCGAGCGAGGTGGAGAAGCGCCTGGGTGTGAAGAAAGTCGTCAAGGTGGGCGACACCGCCGTGGCTGTGGTGGCCGACACCTGGTGGCGGGCCAAGACGGCGCTGGACGCGCTGCCCATCGTCTGGGACGAGGGCGCCAACGCCACGCAGAACAGCGCCGACACGGCCGCCACGCTGAAGGCCGGGCTGGACGCCGACACCGCCGCCATCGGCAGCAGCCAGGGCGATGCGAAAGCGGCGCTTGCCGCTGCGGCGCGTAAGGTCGAAGCCGTCTACAGCTATCCGCACCAGAACCACGCGACGATGGAGGTGATGAACGCCACCGCAAAGTGGACGCCCGAGCGCTGCGAAGTCTGGACGCCGACGCAGAACGGCGAGGCCGCGCTGGCCGCCGCCGCTGAATCCTCGGGCCTGCCGCCTTCGGCCTGCGAGGTCTACAAGCTTCACCTGGGCGGCGGCTTCGGCCGGCGCGGCGCCGTGCACGACTGGGTGCGCCAGGCCGTTGCCATCGCCAAGGAACTGCCAGGCACGCCGGTCAAGCTGATCTGGAGCCGCGAGGAGGACATGACGCATGGCCGCTACCACCCGGTCACGCAGTGCAAGCTGACGGCGGGCCTGGACGCGGCGGGCAAGCTCACGGCCCTGCACATGCGCATCTCGGGCCAGAGCATCGTCGCGGGCATCTTTCCGCAGAACATCCGTGACGGGAAGGACCCGGCCGTGTTCCAGGGTCTGAACGCCGGCGGCGCGGAAGGCGCGTTCGGCTATGCCGTGCCCCACCTGCTCATCGACCACGCGATGCGCAACCCGACCGTGCCGCCGGGCTTCTGGCGCGGCGTAAACCTGAATCAGAACGCCGTCTACCTGGAGTGCTTCGTCGACGAGGTGGCGCACGCCGCCAAGCGCGACCCACTGGAGCTGCGCCGCGAGCTGCTCGCCAATTCGCCCAAGCACCTGGCCGTGTTGAACGCGGTGGCCGCCAAGGCCGGCTGGGGCAAGCCGCGCGCCAAGGGCCGCCACCTGGGCCTGGCGCAGATCATGGGCTTTGGCAGCTATGTGGCGGCCTGCGCCGAGGTGTCGGTCAACAAGAAGGGCGAGCTGAAGGTCCACCGCATCGTTGCCGCCACCGACCCCGGCCACGCGGTCAACCCGCAGCAGATTGCGGCGCAGGTGGAGGGCAGCTTCGTCTACGGCCTGTCGGCGGCGCTGTTCGGCGAGATCACGGTCAAGGATGGTCGCGTCGAGCAGCAGAACTTCAACACCTACCCGGTCATGAAGATGGAGCACATGCCGGCCGTCGAGACGATCTGCATGCCCTCGGGCGGTTTCTGGGGCGGCGTGGGCGAGCCGACGATTGCCGTCGCGGCGCCGGCCGTGCTCAACGCGATCTTTGCGGCGACGGGCAAGCGCGTACGCGACTTGCCCTTGAGCAAGCATTCCCTCGTGTGATGCGTGCGCTGCTGGCCTTGTTCGTCGTGGCCAGCGCGCATGCCGGCGACGTGGAGCGCGGCCGCGCCCTGGTGGCCGACCGCACGCAGAGCCTGTGCCTGCTCTGCCACTCGCTGCACAGCGCGGGCGATGCCAACCACGGCAATCTCGCGCCGCCGCTGGATGCACTGGCCGCGCGCCTGGACGCCAAGGGCCTGCGCGAGCGCATCGCCGACATGCGCCGCTTCAACCCGGCCACCGTCATGCCGCCTTTCCGCTCCACCGCGGGCCTGCGTGACGTGGCGCCGGCCTGGCAGGGCAAGGCGGCGCTGACCGAGGCGCAGCTCGACGACATCGTGGCCTACCTTGGCGCGCTCTCGAAATGAAGCGGCGCGAGTTCGTCCTCGCCGCGTCTGCGTTCGCGCTGCTGCCCGAGGTGCAGGCGAGCGACGAGGCCATGCGCGCCGCCATCCGCGCCTGGGCAGGCCGCGAGCCGGAGGCGGGTGTGCTGAAGATCGACGTCGCCGAGCTGGTGGAGAACGGCAACGCGGTTCCGGTGCGCGTCGCGGCCAGCGAGCCGGTCGTCGGCCTGGCCTTGTTCACGGCGCTGAACCCCGAGCCCGAGGTCGTGCACGTCACCTTCGGTGCGGCCATCGCCAGGCCCGAGTTCAGCACCCGCATGCGCCTGGCGCGCAGCCAGCGCATCGTCGCGGTCGCCAGGGCCGCAGACGGCCGCTGCTGGCAGGCGGGCGTGGAGGTTATCGTCACGCTGGCCGCCTGCGTGGAGCCCTAGGCATGGCAACAAGAGCCGTCATCACCCTGCCCGCCACCGTCAAGCCCGGCGAGGTGTTTGAAGTGCGTGCCACGGTCGCCCACGCGATGGAGACCGGCTACCGCAGCAGCGACGAAGGCGCCCGCCTGCCGCGCGACCTCGTGCGCCGCTTCGAGTGCCGGCTGGACGGCGAACTGGTCTTTGCCGCGGACCTGTTCGCGGCCGTCTCGGCCAACCCGTATCTGGCGTTCTGGCTGCGTGCAGACAAGCCTGGCGAGCTGAGGTTCAGCTGGCGCGGCGACAACGGCTTCGAGCACCGCGAGACGCGCCCGCTGACCGTCGCATGAGAAGCGTCTGGCTGCTGCTCGTCGTCGCGCTTGCCGTGCATGCCGACGAGCGCCGCTCCGGCCGCGACACCATGAGCCCGGCGCTGCGCACGCTGCAGGCCGACGACGCCCAGCATCCTGCCCAGCTCGCGCTGGCCCTGGGCCGCGAGCAGTGGGCCGCCGGTGCCAAGTCTTGCGCCAGTTGCCACGGAGAGCCCGAGAAGCTGCGCGGCGCTGCGGCCCGTTACCCGGCCTGGGACCAAGGCCTCGTCGATCTCCCCTGCCGTATTCAGCGCTGCCGCGTGCGCCATCAGCAGCAGGCCGCCTGGGCGCGCCCGAGGCCGAGCCCTTGCTCGCGCTGTCGGCACTCGTCGCCCAGCAGTCGCGCGGCCTGCCTTTGCAGCCGCCGCGCGGCGCCGAGCTGGACAAGGCCGCAGCCCAAGGCCAGCGCCTCTACACAACCCGTATCGGCGCGCTCAACCTCTCTTGCGCGCAGTGCCACGACGAACGCGCCGGCCAGCGCCTGGGCGGCAGCCTCATCCCGCAAGGCCACGTCGACGACTACCCCGTCTACCGCCTGGAGTGGCAGTCGCTTGGCAGCCTGCAGCGCCGCCTGCGCGGCTGCCTGAGCGGCGTTCGCGCAAGGGTCTGGGACTGGGACAGCGCGGAGCTGCTGGCGCTGGAGGTCTACCTCGCGCGCCGCGCGGCCGGCATGGCGATGCAGCCGCCCGGCGTGCGCCCCTGAGAGGCGCGCGCGCTGGCTTTCTGGCCACAACTCGGGAAGGCCATCCGACGGGGTGAACAGGCCCCCAGGCTCAGTGCTGCTTGACTTGCCTGGCGCCGAACAGCACTTCGCGCGCCTTGTCATCCGTCAACGGCCGGCGCGCTCCCGCCAGCACCTCCACCCCCCGCTGCACGGCCGGCCGCTTGGCGATCTCGTCGAACCAACCCTTGAGGTGCGGGTAGTCGCTCATCTCGACCCCCTGGTTCTTCCACGAACGCAGCCAGGGGAAGACGGCGATGTCGGCGATGCTGTACTCGGCGCCGCCCAGGTAGGTGGTGTGGGCCAGGCGCTTGTTGATGACGCTGTAGAGCCGCTTCGCCTCGTTGGTGTAGCGAGTGATTGCATAGGGCAGCTTCTCGGGCGCGTAGACGCGGAAGTGGTGCACCTGGCCGAGCATGGGCCCCACGCCGCCCATCTGGAACATCAGCCACTGCAGCACTTCGTACTTGGCCGCCACGTCGGCGGGCAGCAGCCGGCCGGTCTTGCCGGCGAGGTAGAGCAGGATGGCGCCGCTCTCGAACAGCGAGATCGGCTCGCCGCCCGGGCCGTCGGGGTCGGTGATGGCGGGGATCTTGTTGTTGGGGCTGATGGCGAGGAAGGCGGGTGCGAACTGCTCGCCGGCGCCGATGTCCACGGGATGGACCCGGTACGCAAGGCCGCACTCCTCCAGCATGATGTGCACCTTGTGCCCGTTGGGCGTGGGCCATGAGTAGACTTCAATCATTCGTCGCCTCCATCCGGTGCGCTCAGGCAGTTGCCAGCAGCGGCCCCATTCTCAGACTTCCTCACGACTCATGGTGGTAAAGCAAGTCAAGCACTGGCTGGTGACCCGCGCCAACGCGGCACGCTGGCGTCCTATCCAGGATTGGGCCGAAGCGCGTGGCGCCAGCTTCGCGCAAAGCCGTGACGGCTCGGGCTTCCTCATCGAGCAGCCCAAGGCCTTGCCCGGCCCGCTGCGCGTGGAGTGGGGCGTCTCCCAGCGCAGCTACCTGCCCGGCACCGAACTGCGCATGCGCTGCGAAATGGGCCTGCACCCCGACCTGCAGACCATGGTGCTGTGCCGCGCGCTGATGGAGAACCTGGAGCGCGCCGTCTTCGAGGCCTACACCGACACGCTCAAGACCCGCGTCGACACCGACACGCCCGAGGAGATGCGCTGGCTGGTGATGTTCCCGAAGTTCAACAACGCGGCCTCGCAGATCGTGCGCCAGCGCTACGGCGTTGTCGGCGTCACCAAGGAGCTGACCGGCGCCTGGATCGACGGCGATCTCAGCGAAGCTCTCGCCCAGGCCAGCCAGGACTTGCTGCCCGAAGGCCACCCCTTCGTGCTGATGTGCATGCGCGGCAACCTCTATCTGCGCACCGAGATGGCCGAGCCCGACCTGGCCCGCGTGCAGGCAATGGTGCGGCTGCTTGAATGCGCGGCGCGCGAGGCGCTGCGTGTGAATGCCCGACTGGCCGATACCGGCGCCTGGCCCACGACGACCTCCATCGCCTGGACCCCGACCACGCGGCCAGGGAACGTCTAGGCCTTCTGCGCGAAGCTCCAGGCCAGCTCCGACAGCGGCCTGACGCCCTTGGCCGTCTCCCGAGCCTGCTCGCTGGAGGCTGTGCCGTCCACCACGCGCTTGGCGATGCCCTGCACGATGGCCGCGATGCGGAACAGGTTGTAGGCCATGTAGAAGTTCCAGTCGGCCATGACCGACTCGACATCCGCGCGACCGGTGCGTTCGCAGTAGCGTTGCACGTAGACGCGCTCGCTCGGAATGCCCAACGCGGCGAGGTCTTTGCCGCCCAGGCCGCGGGCGGCGCCCGAGGTCTCGATGTGCCAGCTCATGCAGTGGTAGCTGAAGTCCGCGAGCGGGTGGCCCAGCGTCGACAGCTCCCAGTCCAGCACGGCGATGACGCGCGGCTCGGTGGGGTGGAAGACGACGTTGTCCACGCGGTAGTCACCGTGGACGATGGACACCTCGGCCTCGTCGCGCGCTGAGGCCGGGATGTGCGCCGGCAGCCAGGCCAGCAGTGAGTCCATCGCCGCGTTGGGCTCGGTGACCGAGGCCAGGTATTGCTTGCTCCAGCGGCCGATCTGGCGCTCGAAGTAGTTGCCCGGCTTGCCGTAGGCGGAGAGGCCCACAGCCTTGAAGTCGACCTGGTGCAGCGCCGCGATGACGCGGTTCATCTCGTCGTAATGCGCGGCGCGCTCGGCCTGGGTCATGCCGGGCAGGCTCTGGTCCCACAGCACGCGGCCGGGCATGAACTCCATGACGTAGAAGGCGCGGCCGATGACGGCCTCGTCCTCGCACAGCGCCAGCATCGCCGGCACGGGCACGTCGGTTCCGGCCAGGGCGCCCATGACCTGGAACTCGCGTTCGATGGCGTGCGCCGAAGGCAGCAGCTTGGCCACCGGCGCCGGCTTGCTGCGCATCACGTATTGCGCGCCCGGCGTCGTCAGCAGATAGGTCGGGTTGGACTGCCCGCCCTTGAACTGCTCTATCGTCAGCGGCCCGGCGAAGCCGTCGACATGGGCGTCCAGCCAGGCTTGGAGCGCCGTGCTGTCCAGGGCCTGAGAGAGGGGGCGTGTGCCGGTGAATGCTTCCATGGAGGTCCGTCAGTAGCGCGCGAACTTTCCATTTTGCGAGCAGGGCGTCGGCTGGCGTGTCCTCAGCGCGACGCTGCTGCCAGCAGCTTGTCGCGGTTGAGCACGACCAGGCGAGTCGGTTCCACGCGGACGGCGCCTTCGCGCTCAAAGGCCTTGAGTTCCTGGTTCACACGCTGGCGCGACGCACCGAGCAGCTGGGCCAGGTCTTCCTGCGCGAGCTGCAGGCCGATGCGGGTCTCCTCGCCTTCCTGCACGCCGTAGGAGCGCGCCAGCAGCAGCACCTGCTTGGCCAGACGCGCGGCCAGCGGGCGGGTGTTGAGGTCTTCGATCATGTCGAACATCAGGCGCAGACGCCGGCAGTTCAGGCGCAACAGCGCGTCGTAGAGCTCGGAATGCGTTTGCAGCAGCACGCGGAAGTCGGCCTTGCGCACGCACAGCAGCGTGGTCTCGCCATGGGCATAGGCGTCGTGCGTGCGGGGCAGGCCGTCGAACAGGGCGATGTCGCCGAACCAGGTGCCGGGTTCGACATAGGTCAGCGAGATCTGCTTGCCGGCCAGCGACACCGAGCTGACGCGCACAGCGCCCTTGGCGACGGCCGACCACTCCTCGGCCGGCTCGCCGCGATGGGACAGCATGGTCTCGTCGGGCAGGCGGCGCACGAAGGCGCGTTGCAGGATGTCGTTGCGCAGGGCCTCGGACAACCTGGAGAACCAGACGCCCTGGTCGATCTGCTGGCGTTCGGTGGGGGTGAGACTGAGTGCGTTCATGGCGAGGGCCTGTTCACGCTACGGCAATGGGACGCGAAGGCYCGTCGCAAGCGGCCAATCAAGGCGCAGCGCGCCGCCCGCACTTGTGTGCGGGCAAGCGGTGCAACGCCGAGTGGCCGCTTGCGACGAGCCTTCCCGAAGGGTTGTCACCAAATAGGCCGCGCGCGGCGTTGCAAATGCTCGCCGGGTGTCCGACCCGGCTCCGCTTTGCGCCTTGCTCGCGGCCTCTTTGGTGACAACGCGACCCGTTGCCGTAGTGTGAACAGGCCCTGCTGCATTGTGGCCCCATGCTAGAGTGAACCGCACTGTCCCCCCACCCTCGTTCAACCGCCTGTAGCCGCCCGCCGTCAATGCCCATTCCGGCCGTGCGCCCAACGTTGCTGGGTGCCCTCACCCCCGCCTTGGCACTGATGCTCGGCCCGTTGCTCGGCCTGGTGCCGCAGGGCGCCGAGGCCATGGGTCTGGGCCGGCCCCTGGTCCATTCCGCCCTTGGCAAGCCGCTGGATGCCAGCGTGCCGCTGAGCCTGGCCGATGGCGAGCAACTGCCGGACAACTGCGTGCGTGCCGAGGTCTCGGCCGGCGATGCGCGTGTGCCGGCCGGGCTGCTGCAGATGCGCGTCGAAGGTGAACCCGGGCAGCTGCGCATCCGCCTGCAGAGCCTGGTGCGCATCGACGAGCCGGCCTTGCGCATCACGCTGGCGCTGGGCTGCCCGCTGCGGCTGACACGCGAGTTCAACGCCTTCATCGACCCGCCCGCGAGTACGGCGGCCGTGCCTGCGCCTGCGCCGGCCCCTGTTCCCGCGGCGCCGCCGGCCGCCGAACCGGCGCCGCCTGCCGTCGCCGAAGCCAGCCCCGCGCCCGTACCTTCCGCCCGACCGCGCGTCCGACCCAAGCCCAAGGCGAGCGGCCCGCGCCTGGTGCTGGAGCGGCCCGAGATCCTGGTCAGCCAGGCGCCGCAGCGCCCGGCTGCAAAGAGTGCGCCAGAGGCGGACATGACGCCCGAGCTCGAAGCCCAGATCACCCAACTCGAGCAGACCGTGGCCCAGCTGCGCGCCGAGCTGGAGGCTCGCCTGCAGGCCGAGGCCGTTGCGGCGTCGGCTGCCGCCTTGACGACCGCTTCGGCGGCCTCGGCGCCCCCTCCTGAAGCCTTCGCATCAGCGCCCACGCCGGCGGCCTCGCCAGCGACGCGGCCTTCGCCCTATCGCGACCCCATGACCTGGGTGCTGACGCTGGGTCTGAGCCTGCTGGCTGGCGCGGCGGCCTTCTACGGCAGCCGCTGGCGCGACGAACGCGCCCGCCGCGAGTTGGCCTACTGGCGTGCCATGCACGCCGCCGAGGGCGCTGCGGAGCCCATTCCCGCCCCGCGGCCGCCGCCGCCATCGCCCGGTATTGCCCCGGCGGTGTTTGGCAATGCGGCACCGTTGCCGGACGAGGGCCAGCACCAGGCCACGCGGCCCCAGCCGCGGCCCATGCCCTGGCCGCCCGCGCCAATCGCTCCTTTCGCGCCCGCCGCGCCGGCCGCAGCCGCGACGCTACCGACGTCCATGCAGGCGACGCAGCCTATGCCTGTGCGGGCCGCTGAGGCGCCGCCGCCGTCCAACGAACTGACCGTCGCCGACGAACTGCTGGACCTGCAGCAGCAGGTCGACTTCCTGCAACTGCTGGGCCAGCATGAGGCTGCGGCCGACCTGCTTGCCGCCCGGCTGTCACGCGGCAACTGCGGCGCCATGGCCTATCTGCTGCTGATGGAGATCTGCCAGCATCGCGGCGAGCCCGAGGTGTTTGCGGAACTGGTCAAGCAGTTCGAGCAGCGCTTTCGCACGCAGGCGCCGCAGTGGTCGCAGAGCCTGTCGCGCGGCCGCACTCTGGACGCCAACCCGAGCGTCATCGCGCATCTGCAGGTGGTCTGGGCCGACCCCGGCGCGGCCATGCAGATGCTGCAGGACCTGCTGTCGCGCGGCTCCGGCCCCGGTGCGCCGCACTTCGACCTGCCGGCCTACCGCGACCTGTTGACGCTTTATGGTGTGGCGCGCGATCTCTTCGAGGCTGGCCTGCGCAGCGACGACGTGGACCTGATGCTGCCGCTGGACTCCAAGTTCGACGAAAACTGAAGCCCCCTCGCCCGGTCTCGCCACGCTGGACGCGGGCGTGCCCAGTCGGTCCCCCGAGGGGACGGCGATGCTCGCGGGGAAGGCCCCGCTCGCACATCGCCAGCGGTCCGGCTTGGCGAACTGGAGTCGGACACAAGCAGTCCCTGCGGACTGCTTGTGCCTACGGAAGGCCATGGGCCTCTGGCCCATGGCAGGCCCGGCGCTCGGACCGCAAGTTTCAATGCCTACAGCTCGAAGTCGTCGGACTCGCCGGTCATCGCCCGCTCGATCAGCTTGCGGTTCAGCCGCTCAGACAGCAACTCGGCAAAGCTGTAGACGTAGTTGCGCAGGTAAGCGCCGCGCTTGAAGGCAATGCGCGTGACGTTGCTGCCCAGCATGGCGCCCAGCGGCCGTGCGACGAGGTCGCTGTTCGCCGGCTCCTCGCGCATGGCCATCTCGGCCACGATGCCCACGCCCATGCCAAGGCGCACATAGGTCTTGAGGACGTCGGAATCGATGGCTTCGAGCACGACGTTGGGGGTCAGGTGGCGTGCAGCGAAGGCCTTGTCGATGCGGGTGCGGCCCGTGAAGCTGGGGTGGTAGGACACCAGTGGCTCGGCGGCCAGTTGCTCCAGGCTGACGCGCTCGACAGTGGCGAGCGGGTGGTCACGCGGCACCACCATCACGTGCTGCCATTCATAGCAGGGCAGGGTGACGAGCTCGGGGTAATGCGCCAGCGATTCGGTCGCCAGCCCTAGGTCGGCGGTCTCGTCGATGAGCATGCGGGCGACCTGGTCGGGGCTGCCCTGGTGCAGGCTGATGCGCAGCTGCGGCAGGTTCTTGCGCAGCTGGGCCACGGGCGCGGGCAGCACGTAGCGGGCCTGGGTGTGGGTCGTGGCGATGGAGAAGGTGCCGCTGTCCTGGCGCGAATACTCCTCGCCGATGCGCTTCAGGTTGGCCACCTCGCGCAGGATGATCTCGATGCAGGCCAGCACCTGCTGGCCCGGCTCGGTGATGCGGCGCAGCCGCTTGCCGTGGCGCGAGAAGATGTCGACGCCCAGCTCCTCCTCCAGCTCCAGGATGGCCTTGGACACGCCGGGTTGCGACGTGAACAGCGCCTTGGCCGTCTCGGTCAGGTTGAGGTTGCGACGTGCGGCTTCCTGGACGAAGCGGAATTGGTGCAGGTTCATTCGAGGACGCTCAGTCGAGGACGCTCAAGCAGGTCTGGCTGATGGCCTGGAGCACGGCTTCCTGCTCACCCAGGGGCGCATGTAGCCGCCACTCGATGGCGCTGCCATGGCGCTCGCGCAGTAGGTCCAGCAGCGGCGGCACGTCGCGCCGCACATGGCCACCGGTACCGAGGAAGAGAGGCATCACATGCACACGCGTGCAGCCGGCGGCGGCGAGCTGTGCGGCAGCCTCCTCCATGCCGGGCGACATCAGTTCGAGGTAGGCCAGTACCAGCGGCGTGTCGGGCCGAATGGTGCGCAGGCGCTCGGCGACGATCTCGAAGGGCCGCGCCCAGGCGGCGTCACGCGCGCCATGGGCGAACAGCAGCAGGCCTTCCTTCATCGGTATCTCACCAGCCATGTGAACGCCGCCATCGACAGCCCAAGGTAGAACAGGCTCGGCGTGGCCGCCACGGCCCAGGGCGTCCAGTTCTTCAGCATGCCGAGATGGCCGGCCACGTTGTTCAGCAGCACGAAGCTGATGCCCAGCATGATGCCGCCGAAGACCTTGATGCTGATGCCGCCCGAGCGGCCGTGCAGGTAGGCGAAGGGCAGGGCCAGCGCCACCATGACGAAGCAGGCGAAGGGGTAGAAGGCCTTGCGCCAGAACTGGATGTTGTGGGCCTGGGCCGACTGCTCCTGGGCCGACAGGTGGGCCGTGTAGCGGTAGAGCTCCAGCGTCGACATCGACATGGCCGGCAGCACCGCTGCGGCGATGACGCCGGCATGCAGCGAGCTTTGCCAGTCGAGCTTGTCCAGCTGCTGCTCGCTGACGACGACCTCGCCGACCGAGCCGCTGGCCGTCGGTGCGCCTGGGTTCCAGATCGTGCGCTTGACGGTCTCCAGGTGCCAAAGGCCCTGGCCGTCCACGTCAACCTTGCCGGCCTCGGTGCGCGACATCAGCCGGCCCTCGTGGTCGAACTCGAAGATGCGCACATCCTCCAGCTCGCCCCCGCCACCCACGCGGYCGACCTGAACGGAGTAGCTGCGCTCCTGACCATCGACATTGCGATGGTCCTTGAGCCAGGCTCCGCGTTTGGGCGCGGTGGCACTGCGGTTGAAGCGGGCGCGCATCTCATCGCTCTGGCGCTCAACCTGCGGCGCCACGTAGTCGCCGATGACAAAGGTCAGCACCGCGAACACGGCAGCCAGGCCCGCCAGCAGGCTCAACGCCCGCGCGGGCCCGAGGCCGCCGGTGCGCAGGATGGTGAACTCGCTGCTCTGCGCCATGCGGGCCAGCGCGACGATGGCGCCGATCAGCACGGCGATGGGGAACAGTTCGTAGAAATGCCCGGGCAGCTCCATCGCGGCCAACAATGCAGCCTGCGCGCTGCCCGCGCCGATGCGGGACATGCGATCCACTTCGTCGACGAAGTCGATGAAGAAGAACAGCGACAGGAAGGCCAGCGCGACCATGACGACCGAGCCGATGATGTCCTTGTAGAGCAGGCTGCGGACGGTTCTCATGCGGTCACTCTCTGCACGCGCCGGCGCAGGCTGAAGCGGTTGCCGTTGTCTCGTATCCAGATGGCGGCCAGCGCCAGGAAGAGGGCGCTGCCATGCACGCCGATCAGCGCCCTGGGCAGTGAGGTGCGGCCGTTGCCCACCCAGGACTGCGACAGGTTGATGAGGTTGAAGTAGACGACGAAGGCCAGCAGCGCGAACAGCAGGTTCCAGTTGCTGGCGCGACGCGGGTTGGACGCCGACAGGCCCACGCCCAGCAGGGCCATGTTGATGCCGCCGAGGATCATGCCCAGCCGCCAGGCGAGTTCGCCCTGGTTCTTCGGCGTGGGCAGGCGCAGCAGGTCCAGCGTGGCCGTCGCTTTGGGCGGCAACTGGCTGGCGTTGGCCAGCACCTGCGTGTCGGTCAGCACCTTGTACTGCTCGAAGCGGGCCAGGCTCTTCTCGCCGGTCTTGAGCTGGGTCTCGTTGCGCTGACCATGGTCCAGCACGAGGAAGCGGTCGTCGCCTTCCATGTCCAGCCGGCCGCGCGACGCCGTCGTGACCGATTCGCGCTCATGCTGGTTGGCGAGGATGAAGACATTGCGCCCGGTCGCGGCGTTGTCGCCATCTCGCTCGATAAAGAAGACGCGGCTGCCGTCACGCGAGCTCTGGAACTGCCCGGGCGCGACGCGCGAGAGGTCGCTGCGCTTCTGGTAGCGATCACGCAGCTCGGCGCTGTTCTGATTGCCCCAGGGCCAGACGATCAGTTCCAGCACCACAACGGCCAGCAGCACGGGCCAGGCCATGCGCAGCACCGGCCGCACGAAGCGCGACAGCGGGATGCCGCTGGCGAACCAGATCGTCATCTCCGACTCGCGGTAGAAGCGCCCCAGCGTGATGACCACGGCGATGAACAGCGACAGGATGAGCATGGTCGCCATGTGGCTGATGGTGGCGTAACCCATCAGCAGCACGACGTCCTGCGGTGCCACATTGCCGCCTGCGGCCTGTCCCAGTGTGCGGATCAGGGTGGACGTGAGCATGATGGTCAGGATGACCACAAGCGTGACCCCGAAGCTCTTCGCCAACTCTGACCGCGTGGATGAATCGAATAACATCAAACGCACTTCTTTCTACTTCTGGTCATTATGGACTTCAAGGTTCAAACCACAGAGCTGGATGCCCTCGCTACCGCGGGTGCTGACGCTCTCATCGTGGTGCTTGGCGGCGACTCGCTGCCTCAAGGTCTGGATGCTGCCGTCGCCAAACATGCGCAGGCTGCGATCAAGCTCGGCGACTTCGCCCTGAAAAGCGGCCAGGCGGTGACGCTGACGCATGCCGAAGGCATCAAGGCGCCCCGTCTCGTCCTCGCCGCCAGCGGCAAGACGACGTTGGCCGCCGCGCGTGCGGCGTTGGCGGCAGGCCTGGCCCAGATCAAGTCGCGTGGCGCGGCCAGTGCGGCCGTCGCCTTCGTCGGCTTCGAGGCCGACCTGGCTGAGTCACTGGCCGAGCAGGCCGCGATCATCGGCACCGACGCTGTCTACGTCTATCGCCACACCAAGCCCAGCGCGCCCGCTGCGCCCAAGCTGGCCAAGCTGGTCCTGCTCGTCGGCAAGGCCGGGCAGAAGGCTACGAAGGCCGGCCTCGTGCGCGGTGAGGCCATCGCCGCCGGCATCGAGCTGGCGCGTGAATGCGCCAACCGGCCCGCCAACTACGCGACGCCGACCTACCTCGGCGAAGTCGTGCAGGCCCTGGGCAAGACGCATGGCCTCAAGGTCGAGGTGCTGGACAAGAAGGCCGTCGAGAAGCTCGGCATGGGCAGTTTCCTGTCCGTCGCCCAGGGCTCGGACGAGCCACTGCGCTTCATCGTCGCCCGCTACGAAGGCGCGGCCAAGACGGTGGCGCCGGTCGTGCTGGTCGGCAAGGGCATCACCTTCGATACCGGCGGCATCTCGCTGAAGCCCGGTGCCGAGATGGACGAGATGAAGTTCGACATGGGTGGGGCCGCCAGCGTCATCGGCACGCTGCGCGCGGTGGCCGAGCTCAAGCCCAAGCTCAACTTGGTCATGATCGTTGCCGCCTGCGAGAACATGCCCAGCGGCAATGCGGTCAAGCCGGGCGACGTCGTCACGTCCATGTCCGGCCAGACCATCGAGATCCTCAACACCGACGCCGAAGGCCGACTCATCCTCTGCGATGCGCTGACTTACGCCGAGCGCTTCAAGCCCGCCGTTGTTGTCGACGTGGCCACGCTGACCGGCGCCTGCGTCATCGCGCTGGGCGGCGTGCGCAGCGGCATGTACGCGAGCGACGACGAACTCGCCGCCTCGTTGACGGCGGCAGGCGACGCTGCGCTGGACCCTTGCTGGCGCATGCCTCTGGACGACGAGTACGCCGAAGGCCTGAAGAGCAACTTCGCCGACGTGCCCAACATCGCCGGCCGCGCGGGCGGCTCCATCACGGCGGCCAAGTTCCTGCAGCGCTTTGCCGGCAAATACCGCTGGGGCCATCTGGACATCGCCGGCACGGCCTGGAAGGGTGGCGCCGCCAAGGGCTCGACCGGCCGGCCCGTCGGGCTGCTGACCCACTTCGTGCTGAGCCTGGCCGAGTAGTGCCTCAGCAGGTCAGCTTCTACAGCAACGCGGCCGACCCGCTGCATTTCGCCTGCCGGTTGGTCCGCCGCGCTCTTGCGTCGGGCAAGCCGGTGGCTGTGCGGGTGCCGCCGGCACTTGCGGCCAGGCTGGACGAATTGCTGTGGAGCTTCGATGCGACCGAGTTCATCCCGCATCGGTGTTGGGATGGCGCGACACCGCACGCACCCGGCGAGGTGCTGCTCATCGATGACGCGGCAGCTCTGCCGCACCGCGGCCTGCTGCTGAACTTGGCGGAAGACCTGCCCGGCGATGCCTTTGCATTCGAGCGTGTGCTGGAGGTCATCGGCTGCGAGCCTTCAGCCGTTCAGTCCGGGCGGGTGCGTTACCGTGCCTACCAGCAAGCGGGCGCGAAGCTGGACCACTTTTCAGCGGCAGGCTGATTGCTGCGGGTAAACGCTTTCCCGAATGAGCACCCTATGGATTTGGGATATGTTCATTTCGTTGAAAACTCAACAGTTGTTGCGAGTCTCTTTCTCTCTTCCTCTTCCAAACCGGAGTTGATCCATGCAAGTCAAAGTAAATGTGGTGGTCGGTGCCGTTGCGGCGCTGCTCAGCGGTGCAGCGATGTCCCAGGATCTGATCGTCAAGATCGGCCACGTGGGCCCGACCAGTGGCGCCATCGCCCATCTGGGCAAGGACAACGAACTGGGCGCCCGCCTGGCCATCGAGGAACTGAACGCCAAGGGCGTCATGATCGGCGGCAAGAAGGCCAAGTTCGAGCTGCTGGCAGAAGATGATGCCGCCGACCCCAAGCAGGGCACGGCTGCGGCATCCAAGCTGGTTGACTCCAAGGTCAACGGCGTCGTGGGCCACCTGAACTCGGGCACGTCCATCCCCGCGTCCAAGATCTACAGCGATGCCGGCATTCCCCAGATCAGCCCGTCGGCCACCGCTGTTGAGTTCACCAGCCGCGGTCTGAAGACCACCTTCCGCGTCGTGGCCAATGACGGCCAACTCGGCGGCACGTTGGGTCGCTACGCCGCGACCACGCTCAAGGCCAAGAAGGTCGCCGTGATCGACGATCGCACGGCCTACGGCCAGGGCGTGGCCAAGGAGTTCGAGAAGGGCGCCAAGAGCAAGGGCGCTGTCGTGGTGGGCCATGAATTCACGACCGACAAGGCCGTCGACTTCACCACCATCCTGACCACGCTCAAGGCCAAGAAGCCCGACGTGGTGTTCTTTGGCGGCATGGACGCGGTGGCCGGCCCGATGCTGCGCCAGATGAAGCAGCTCGGCATCGAAGCCAAGTTCATGGGCGGTGACGGCATCTGCACGGGCGAACTGCCCAAGCTGTCTGCCAGCACCATGGCTGACGGCCAGGTCGTCTGCGCCGAGGCTGGTGGTGTCGAGGGCGAAGCCAAGAAGTCGATGGACGACTTCCGCGCCAAGTTCAAGGCCAAGTACAACATCGACGTCCAGATCTACGCGCCTTACGTCTATGACGCGGTCAATGTGTTGGTCGACGCCATGGTTCGTGCCAAGTCCTCGGAGCCGGCCAAGTACCTGCCCGAGTTGGCCAAGACCAGCGGCTACAAGGGTGTGACTGGCGTGATTTCGTTTGATGCCAAGGGCGACGTCAAGAACGGCTCGCTGACGCTCTACACCTACAAGGGCGGCAACCGCGAGCAGATCGCCGTCGTGCGCTGATCCTGCGCAGACAGACGCCCGCCTTCGCCGGCGAGCGTTTCCTGTGACGAAGAACCCGCCTCTGGCGGGTTCTTCGCCTTTATGGCGCCTGGTTTGAAACTGCGCCGAGTTTTAGACGACAAATGAATGCGTCGAGCGAGAGCGTGATCGGACAGGTCGCCAATGGCGCTGGATTGATCATATTGCCGTGCAATATTCACGATCGGAGCTCGCGGTCGTGCGCGGGCGGCGTCGCGGCTTTGAAAAAACGGTTTTGTCGAATTTCAAATGTCCGCCTGTGCGTTTCGCACGCTTTGCCCAGCGCTGCGGGAGCGCTGTCATGGTGCTCTCGCCGGCTTTCGGGTCTACTGCCGCCGACGTGAAAAAGACCTTTGCCGCAGCCTGGCGTGCGGCGGCCTGACGAGACGGATTCAAGGGGCAGGCACCCTCCAAACGGGGGGCTTTCAAGCCCACCGGCCGGAGGCATGATGCCGGCGCGATCAAGGTTGGGTGGACTGTGCGCGTTGCGGCGTCAATCCCGGAGCTTGCAGTGCTCGCCCAGGCGGTCTCCGAGACGGCAGGCGAGCAATGTTCCGGCGGCCTCCGCGCCGGGATGAATGAATATCGGATATGAATTCTGAGTTTCGTTGATCGGATGGCAAATGCGGGAAGCGCCCAGCGGAAGTGATCGGGTACAAAAATGATTCGAATATTCAACCATTACCTGCATAAGCAGACCTTGCTCCAGGTCTTTTTCGATCTCGGGCTGATCGTTTTCGCCGTCATCGCCGTCGTGCTGAGTCAGGGCGAGGCTGCCCAGACCGTCCTGCCCTTCGCGGCCTCTCATGGCCTGTCTCTGGCCGGCTGCATGTTCGTCATCAACTCGGCCACGGGCTTTTATCAGCACGTGCACAACCGCTCCGTCACCGAATCTTGCGCGCGTGCATTGTTCGGTCTGCTGTTTGGCCTGCCCTTGGCTTATGCCATCTTCAGCCTGGTGCCTTCCGACACGAGCCACCGTGATCTGTTGACCCTGGTGGCGATGGCGGCCGTCGCGGCCGTCATGGTGCACCGCGTCTACGCCGCGCATTCGGGCGCACAGGCCCGCCTGCGCAGCCGCATCCTGATCTTCGGCACTGGCCCCGCCGCACGCACGGTTGGCAACACCCTGCGTGCCTCGGACCCGCACGCGCAGATCGTCGGCTATTACGCCGGGCCGAACGAAGAGCAGCACGAAGTGCCAGCCGCCGAGATCGTCAACGACGGTGCCAACCTGACCGAAGCGGCGCTGCGGCACAACGTCGACGAGATCGTCGTGGCCTTGAGCGAGCGCCGCGGCGGCAGCATGCCGCTGCGCCAGTTGCTGGACTGCAAGCTGTCCGGCGTGCGCGTCGTCGACATTGCGACCCACTTCGAAAAGACGCTGGCCCAGATCAACATCAAGCATGTCAACGCCGGCTGGCTGGTGTTCGGCGACGGGTTCAGCCAGGGCATGTTGCGGGCTGGGATCAAGCGTGTTTGCGACGTGATCTTCGCCACCCTCATCCTGGCGGTCTCCTGGCCGCTGATGCTGGTCACGGCGCTGGCCATCCGCCTCGAATCCCGCGGCCCGGTGCTGTATCGCCAGGAGCGTGTCGGCCTGAACGGCGTGCCGGTCAAGGTCATCAAGTTCCGAAGCATGCGCACCGATGCTGAGAAGGACGGCAAGCCGCGCTGGGCGACCAAGAACGACGACCGCGTCACCCGCGTCGGCCGCTTCATCCGCAAGGTGCGCATCGACGAGCTGCCGCAGCTCTTCAATGTGCTCTGGGGCGAGATGAGCATGGTGGGCCCGCGTCCGGAGCGCCAGTTCTTCGTTGATGAGTTGGTGAGCAAGATTCCCTATTACGCCGTGCGCCACAGCGTGAAGCCGGGCGTGACCGGCTGGGCCCAGGTGCGCTACGAATACGGCTCGACGATCGAGGACTCGGTCGAGAAGCTGCAGTACGACCTCTACTACGTCAAGAACCACTCGCTCTTCCTTGATCTGCTGATCATGCTGGAGACGGTGGCCGTCGTGCTGACCGGCAAGGGCGCTCGCTGAGCCAGTGTTGCCGGCCTCGGCGTAGGTGCCGATGCTGCCTGTCCGCAGCGCATGCTTGAATCTGCCATGCCCAGCGCCGAATTGGACTCCGCACCAGGTGCCTTGCTTGAGGCGCTCGTGCCCTTCGCATCCCTGAGCAGCCTGGGAGACCTGGTCTGCTGCGCGGCCTATGGCCTGTTTGCGCTCTATTTCGCGCAACGCCTGCTGCGCGGCAGCCTGCCGGTGACGGCCTTGGCGGTCGTGTTTCTTGCGGCCTTGGCGGCGAGTTCGGCCTGGGCCGGTTTCGCATTGGCGAATGAGMTGCGGCATTGGTCCGACCGCTTTCCCGCCTGGATCGTGTCGGGTCTTGACCTCCTGCGTTTCGGCCTCTGGTTTGCCTTCCTGCTGATCCTGCTGCCACCGGCGCGGCGCGGTGGCGGGCTGGCTTGGGTGAGGCCGGTGGTCACGCTGGCGGTGCTGGCGCAAATGGCCTTGATCCTCATGGCCGACCGGTTGCCGGCAGATGCCTTGGCGCGGCCGCAGGCCTTCGGCGCGCTGGGTCTGGCGGTTCTCGGGCTGGTGCTTGTCGAGCAGATGCTGCGCAACGTGGCCGCTGACGCGCGCTGGAATGCCAAGCCCTTCTGTCTTGGCCTCGGCGGCATCTTCATCTTTGACCTCTTCATCGGCTCGCAGGCCGCGCTGTTCCAGAGCTTTGATGGCGATGCCGTCAGCGTGCGCTCCCTGGTGCATGCAGCCGCCGTGCCCTTGCTTTATGTGGCATCGCGCCGGCAGGGCGGCTGGCTGGGCAAGCTCCATGTGTCGCGTGCCGCAGTCTTCCATTCGGCGGCCCTGCTGCTCGTGGGCGCCTATCTTCTGATCGTTGCCGGCGTCGGCTATTACGTGCGCTACACCGGTGGGCAATGGGGTCGGGCGCTGTCCGTGGCGCTGGTCTTCGTGGCGCTGATCGCCTTGGCTCTGGTCGTTGCCTCGGGCTCGGTGCGAGCCCGGTTGCGCGTCTACATCAGCAAGAATTTCTTCAGCTACCGCTACGACTACCGCGAGGAGTGGCTGCGCTTCACTCGGCTGCTGGCCAGCAGTGTCGAGCCCGAGCACACGGCGGAGACTGCTGTGCGTGCACTTTGCAACCTGGTCGAAAGCCCGAGCGGCATGCTGTGGATGCAGCGTTCGGCGGATGCCGAGTTCGTGCAGGCGGCCCGCTGGAACCTGCCCGCCCAGCCTGGCAGCGAGACACGCGAAGCTTCGCTGGCGACCTTCTGGCAGGAGCGCGCGTGGATCATCGACGTGGACGAATGGCGCATCAGGCGCGATGCCTACCCGGGCCTGGAACTGCCCGCCTGGCTGGTGGACGAGCCGCGCTGCTGGCTGGTTGTGCCCTTGCTCGTGCGCGAGGCCTTGATCGGGTTTGCGGTGCTCGGCAAACCGCGCGTCGTCGTTGAGCTGAACTGGGAAGTGCGTGATCTGCTGCGCACGGCCGCCAGCCAGGCATCCGGCTATCTGGCCCAGGCCCAGGCTACCGAGGCGCTGCTGGAGGCTCGCAAGTTCGACGCCTTCAACCGCATGTCGGCCTTTGTCGTGCATGACCTGAAGAACATCGTCACCCAGCTCTCGCTGATGATGAAAAACGCCAAGCGCCTGCGCGACAACCCCGAGTTCCAGCAGGACATGCTCGATACCGTCGAGAACTCGCTCGAGAAGATGCGCCAGCTCATGCTGCAGCTGCGCCAGGGCGACAAGCCGCACGGCGTGACGAGCGGCGTCGACCTGGAGCAGATCGCCAAGCGCCTGGCTGCGGCGGCCGCAAGCAAGGGCAGGGCGTTGGAACTGGAGCTGCAGCCTGGTGTCAACACCCGCGGCCATGCCGAGCGCGTCGAGCGCGTGCTCGGCCATGTTGTGCAGAACGCCTTCGATGCGACCCCGCCGGGCGGCCGGGTTCGCCTGACGTTGGATGCCGAAGGCAGCCAGGCCCGGGTTCGTGTTACCGATACCGGCTGCGGCATGAGCGAGGATTTCATTCAGAATCGGCTCTTCAAGCCTTTCCAGACCACCAAAGCCAGCGGCATGGGCATAGGTGCTCATGAGAGCTATCAATATGTGCAGGAACTGGGAGGCAAGATCAGCGTGCAGAGTGAATTGAACCGTGGCACCGCCGTGACGCTGCTGCTGCCCTTGTTCCATGCCCAGACCGCCGCGCCGCTGACTGCCGTGGACGCGCGATGAACACGCCCCGCCATGCGCCGCTGTTGATCGTCGAGGACGATCTCGCCTTGCAGAAGCAGCTCAAGTGGTCGCTGGACCGCTTCGAGTCCGTCACTGCTGATGACGTCGCCAGCGCGGTGCTTCAGTTCCGCCGGCATAGCCCGGCGGTTGTCACCATGGACCTCGGCCTGCCGCCGGACCGTGACTCCGTCTCTGAGGGTTTCAAGTGCCTGGAGAAGCTGCTGGAGCTTGACCCTGGCGTCAAGGTCATCGTTCTGACCGGCCAGAACGACCAGGGCAACGCGCTGCGCGCCATCCGCATGGGCGCCTACGACTTTCTCGCCAAGCCGGTCGACCCCGACGTGCTGAGCCTCACGGTCGAGCGCGCCTACCGTCTCTACGAATTGCAGCAGGAGAACCGCCGCCTGCAGATGCAGCAGAGCAGCGACGTCTTCTCCGGCCTCATCACGCGCGACCCTGGCATGCAGCGCGTCTGCCGCATGATCGAAAAAGTCGCGCCTAGCGATGCGACGGTACTGCTGCTGGGCGAGAGTGGCACCGGCAAGGAGGTGCTGGCCCAGGGCCTGCATGACGCATCCAAGCGCAAGGGCCGCTTCGTCGCCATCAACTGCGCGGCCATCCCCGAGACCCTGCTGGAGAGCGAGCTTTTCGGCTACGAGAAAGGCGCCTTCACCGGTGCCAACAAATCGACACTGGGCAAGATCGAGACGGCCAACGGCGGCACGCTGATGCTCGACGAGATCGGCGATCTGCCCATGCCGCTGCAGGCCAAGCTGTTGCGCTTCCTGCAGGAGCGGGTCATCGAGCGCGTCGGCGGCCGCCAGGAGATTCCCATCGACGTGCGCGTCGTTGGCGCGACCCACCAGGATCTCAAGGCGCGCATCGCCGACGGCCGTTTCCGTGAAGATCTCTACTACCGCCTCGCCGAGATCGTTGTGGAGATCCCGCCGCTGCGCGACCGTGTGGGCGACCCGGTGCTGCTGTCGCACGCCTTCGCGCGCCGCTTCGCCACCGAGATGCGGCGCCCCGTGCCGACACTGTCCGACGATGCTGTGCGCGCTCTCGAAACACATCGCTGGCCGGGCAACGTGCGCGAACTGCAGAACATACTCAAGCGCGCCGTCATCATGGCGGATGAAGATCGCATCGCTGCGGCTGACCTGGGTCTGCGCGCTGCGCCATCGGCCGCCAGCGACGACAGCGATCTGGACCTGCGCGCCGTGCGTGAGAACGCGGAGCGCCAGGCCGTCATCACCGCGCTTGCCCGCACCGACGGCAACATCGTCAAGGCGGCCGAGCGGCTGGGCGTCAGCCGCCCGACGCTCTACGACCTGATGAACCGGTTGCAGATCAGATGACGACGATGAGGGCGAAATGCTGGCGTCCCGGGCAGCGGGCGGCGTCAAACTGACGTCTGCCGGCCCGATCATTCAATAGGCTGACGAGGAGCCCGCGATGAGCACGACTCGACGTTCTCCTGCAAAGCGATGGTTTCACCAATTGATGCGGCAGGTGTTTGCCCGCCTGCCCGTACGCGCCCGCTTCGCGATGTATCGCGCCACGGTGGATTGCGACCCCGATCCTGATCTTCGGCTCGAGCTCAAGGTGGCCGAAACCCAGCAGGAGCTGGAGGATTGCTTCAGGCTGCTGCACGACGCCTATGTGGGCAGCGGCTTCATGAAGCCCGACCCGTCGGGCATGCGGGTCACGATCTATCACGCGCTCCCGACGACGACAACGCTCTGCGCCAAATGGGAGGGCCGGGTCGTCGGCACGATTTCGATGATCCGTGAGGGTGTCTTCGGCTTCCCGCTGCAGAGCATCTTCGACCTGGAACAGGTGCGCAAGGCGGATGGCCAGATCGCCGAAATCTCGGGGCTTGCCGTGCACCCGGATTTCCGCAAGAGCGGCGGCACCATCCTGTTCCCGCTGATGAAGTTCATGCGGGAGTACTGCGTCGAGATGTTCGATGTCCGCCATCTGGTCATTGCCGTCCATCCGGACCAGATCGACCTCTACGAGGCGCTGCTCTTTTTCGACCGCCTGCGCGAGGCGCCCGTGGCCGAGTTTGACTTTGTGAACGGCGCTCCCGCGGTCGGCGCGGCGCTGGACTTGCAGGCGGCCCCCGCCATCTTCAGGCGCGGCTATCGCGACCGGCCGCCGCGCAAGGACCTGCGTCGCTATTTCTTCGAGCTCAAGCTGCCGCATATCAAAATGCCGCAGCGCCGGTATTTCACGACCAACGACCCGGTCATGACGCCGGATCTGCTCGACTATTTCTTCAATCGACGCACCCAGGTTTTCCAAAACCTTGACAGCCGCCGCAAGGCATTGCTCGGGGCCATTTACAACAGCCCGGAATACTTGCGTGTGCTGCCCCTCGTCGGCGGCGAGGCGTCTGCCGGGCACCCGCTGCGCCGCCACCAGCGCTATTCATTGCGTGCGCCGGCCGAACTCAAGCTCGAGATCGACGGCGTCGAGCGCCTGTTCGTCTTCAACGTCGTCGAGGTCTCGCAGTCGGGCTTCCAGGCCGAGTCCCGGCTCGACCTGCCGCTCAATATAAGGGGCGAGGCCCGCGTCCAGCTTGGCCGGCAGGATTGGTCGCGCAGCGAAGTGTGCGTGGTGCGCTCCAAACAGTCCGACGGGAGCCGCTTCTATGGTTTTCGGGTCAGCGAGCCGGACGACACCTGGCGCCGTTGTGTCGCGGCCCTAGAGGGCGGCTTCACGTCGCGAGACCTTCTCCAATGAGGTGCCATAGCCTGCTTTTGTGGCTTGGTTTTGTCCCGTTTTGCGCGGCTGCTGTGGATTTGCCCGCACTGATCGAACGCAGCAAGCCCTCGGTCGTCCTTGTTGGCACCTATTCACCAACCGATAGTCCGCGCTTCGGCTTTCGTGGCACGGGTTTCGCTGTCGCGGACGGCACGCTTGTCATTACGAATGCCCACGTGCTGCCGTCGCCGGACGTGACCGAGACCGAGCAGCGCGTCAGCATCCAGGTACGTGCCGCCAATGGCGAATGGGAGTTGCGGCTGGCGCGTATGGCTGCGCTGGACCGTGCCCACGACCTTGTTGCGCTGGGCTTCGAGGGTGCAGCCGTCCCTGCGCTGCGCATTGCCAGCCCGGCATTGGCCCGCGAAGGGCGGTCTGTCCTGATCATGGGTTTTCCGATTGGTGGCGCGCTTGGCTTTTCCACAGTCAGCCACCGCGGCATTATTTCCGCGATCACGCCGATCTCGCTGCCGGCCGCAAGCGCCCGCAGCCTCGACCCAAGAGCGCTGCGGCAGCTTCGTGACGGTAGCTTCGACATCCTGCAGCTCGACGCAACCGCCTACCCGGGCAACAGCGGTGGCCCGGTGCTGGATCAGGAAACAGGCGAGGTCGTCGGCATTCTCAACATGGTGCTTACGAAGGCGGGCAGGGAGTCGGCGCTGAGTCAGCCCTCCGGCATCAGCTACGCAATCCCGTCTTCCTTGCTTGCGCCGCTGATCGACAACGCCAAGGCGCCCAAGTGACGCTCGCCCCTAGTAGGGATTGCGTGCTCTGTGTTTGGCAAACACCTGTCGTTATCGTCGGTGTCGGGCTTCGATCAGGCTCTTGCTGGTGGTCATCTTTCACCGCATTTGGGTGGGGAATCTACGGAACCCCTCAAAGGTTTAGTTGATACGATCCACTAAAAATTGCCGCGGCGATGACGCGGGCAGGGGGCATTGTTGATGCGCGGTGACCCAGAGTCGGTGCGTTCTTTGGGACTCATCTCGTAACGCTCATGCGCGCTTGCAAGCGTCCCATCCTTAAGCCTCGCGCATCGCCTGCGAGGGAAATTAATTAATCGGCGATGCATAGATGAAAACGGTCAATAAAAGTGCTTTGGTACTCATCCTGTTGTCTGCAATGCTCGCGGCTTGCGGAGACAAGAATTTTGAAGATTCATTTAAGGATGCCGATAAATACACCGCAAARGGCGACTATCGGGCAGCAATCATCGAGCTGAAGAATGCACTCAAGATGGATCCAAATTCGGGGCCTGCCAGGTTCAGTCTCGGCCGAGCGCTAGTCCTGACAGGCGACATGCGAAGCGCGCTGGTCGAGTTCAAGAAAGCTGAAGAGCTTGGCTTCGAGAAAGACAAGGTTTTGCCGGAATTGGCACAGGTCTTGTTGCAAGAGCAGCAGTATAAGAAGTTGATCGAAGACTACGGTGACCTAAAACTAGGTTCATCGGAAGCTCGGGCCGACGTGTTGACATCGGTGGGGTTGGCGCATCTCGCACTCAAGGATGCTGCAGTCGCTGAAAAAATAATATATGAAGCTGCTGCTCTTAGCCCCCGCAGCGAACGAGCTCAACTCGCCGTTGCAAGTCTTTCGTTGCAAGCTGGAAATGCATCGAAGGCGTTGGAAGTGGTTGAAAAACTTCTGGCGGTAGCCCCCAACTTTTCGCGGGCTTGGGTCATGAAGGGTGAATTGTTGGGTCATTACATGGCTCAGCGAGAAAATGCACTCGCTGCAATGCAGCAAGCTCTTAAAGTTGACAAAAACTCGATCGGAGCGTACGGTGGGATAATTTCCCTGAGTCTGGGCCTGGGAAAATTGGATCTTGCTAAGGAAAATCTTGGGCAGATGCGCAAGAGATTTCCAAATCATCCTTTGGAAAGTTATTACTCTAGTCTTGCGGCGCTTAAGGGGGGCGATCTCGCCGAGGCTAGATTGCATGTCAATAAGCTCTTAAAACTCACTCCAGGTGAGCCGCGAGCTCTTGAGTTGGCCGGCGCCATAGAACTGCAGCTTGGCAGTGCGTTGCAGGCCCAGAAGTATCTGGAGCAATCTGTGCTTGCATGGCCCGAGGGCGTCACGGGGCGATTGCTGCTTGTTCGTACTTATTTGATGGGTGGCAATCCAGACAAGGCTTTGGCCGCATTGCAGCCTATATTGAATCAGCAGAACCAGGAGTCCTTGGTTTCTGCGCTGGCGGCAGAGGCGTATCTCCAGCGTGGTGACCTTGCGAAAGCCGAATCGTATTTCGATGGTGCTACAAAGCAGGATCCAAAAGACCTAAGAAGTAAGACGGCTCTTGCTTTTGTGCATATTGAGCGCGGCCACCCCGATCAGGGTTTCGATGAACTGAAGAGCCTTGCGTCGGTGGACAAGAATGATGCTATTGATCTGGCGCTGATCRACGCACACCTAGGGAGGGGTGAATTTGACAAAGCGCTGGCGGCCGTTGACGCTCTGGAACGCAAAAAGCCTCAGCAGGCAGAAGCTCCGGCGCTGAGAGGCCGTATTGAACTTGCGCAGGGTGGCGAGAAAGCGGCTCGGGCAAGCTTCGAGCGCGCGCTGGCGCTGCGGCCGGATCACTACTTATCTCTGGTTAGCCTGGCTAATTTTGACGTGAGAAAGGGTGATTTTGATGCGGCGGTCGATCGAGTGAAGAAGGTTTCGGAAAAATATCCGAGCAATGCCGAAATTGAGGCGATGTTGATTGCGCTGCGTCGCGATGCGGGCACTCCGCCTGCCGACCTTTTGCCTACGCTGAAGAACTTGGTCAAGAAGAATCCAAACTTGCCGAAGATTCGTCTTGCTTTGATCGGAACATATGCTGATATGGCCGATACAAAAGGTGCGCTGAACGCTGCGCAGGAGGGGTTGAACGCCCTTCCTGAAAGTGCGGAAATGTTGGATGCGGTCGGGAGAATGCAAACTGCTGTAGGAGATAGCAATCAAGCGGTCAGCAGCTTTTCTCGTTGGGCAGCGATGCAGCCAAAATCTGCTCTGCCTCATTTGCGTCTTGGGCAGATGTATTTCGCGAGGGGCGAGTTTTCGGCCGCAGCATCAGCCTTCAAGAGGGCTAACGCCTTGGACCCAAAGAATTTTGACGTGATGATGTGGTTGATCAAATCATACGTTGACGGATCCAAGTTGGAGGATGCATATAGCTTTGCAAGACTAGTTCGTTTGAACGTGGATGAGAACTTGGGCAACGCGCTTTTAGGCGAAATCGAGAGTCGACAAGGGAATTGGGCCAAGGCTGCGGATGTCTACGGCCGGCTGTTCCAGCGCGAACCACGCCAAGCAGGCTGGGCGGTAAAATTGCATCATGCGCTTCTGCTCTCCGGAAAGACCGAGGAAGCGAAGCGAGTCGAAGCCGGCTGGCGTGCAAACCATTCGCGGGATGGCAGATTTGTCGAGTATCTTGCTGGTGAGGCTGTATTGAAAGGCGAGTGGCCGAGGGCTGAGCGGCTGTTCGCGGAATTGGTCGACCAGGATCCCGGCAATGCGGGCGCATTGAACAATTTGGCCTGGGTGCTTGGAAAGCAAGGCAAGCCTGATGCTGCAGAATGGGCGAGGAAAGCTGTAAAACTTCGTCCTCGCGAAGCGAATTATTGGGATACCCTTGCATCCCTGCAGGCCTCTGCAGGACAGATGGGCGCGGCGATTGAAAGTGAGAAGAAGGCCATTGCTTTGGATCCGGGTGTTCCACAGCAACGTTTGACGCTCGCTGAAATGCTAATTAAGAATGGCGATCGGCAGCTTGCAAAAAAGGAATTGGACTGGCTGAGCGGATTGGGTGAAAGATTTGACCGGCAGGTGCGTGTCAAAGAACTGCTGGAGAAAATCTAGATCGGTTTGTCCGCAGGAGTCATTTGGACGCTGTTACTCTGCGCATATGCGTTCGGTACCTTATTTGTCGGAAGAAAAGGCGGCCCGGCCTGCTGGAGGGGCGGAAGCGGTTTTCTCGACGAGAACTCTAGAGGCTTCTGCGTGACTGCCGAGCCTTTGGCGAGCGCATAGGGGCGCTGGTGCAAAGCGCTGCACGGCACGACAGAGTGGCGCAGGCACTTCAAGTTCGGGCGCTGCGCCACCAAACCAGGACATTCAGCACTGCAAACTCCGGCATCGGCTGCGCCGCTGCCGGAGTAAAGGCGTGGAGCGCCAAGCGCTGAAAATCTCCAAGGACTCGCGCGTGCTGCAAGCCTGGCGCCTCGGGACAAGCTCGCGCACCGGAGTCGACTGGGCGTCTTGATGACGGGCCTCGACGATGTGGCCGGCGTCCGGCGGCTTATGCCATCGGCGCCGGTCGCTTCAGGATCGAGTCATTTGATCGCTAGCGGCTTGAAGCGGCACTCCCAAGGTGTCGGAGATCTTTACAGCTAACGTGTGGTAGAGCCTCTCTCGACCGTATGGAGGACGCAAGTTGTTGAATTTAAAAGGATATTAATATCTGGCACGGGCGTTGCTAACAGGAAGGACGGCGGCGCTGCCGAGCTCGCGACAGCAAGCAGGCTGCTCCTTATCTAATCCCTCAGGAGAATCATGATGACTTTTGCCAAGAAGCTGATGCACGCAGCGTCGGTGGCTCTGCTCGCAGGCGCTGCCGCACCTGCCTTCGCTGCATACCAAGTGCTTGACGGTTGGGAATTGCTGACGCCGGTCACGGACACCAAGCAAATCGGCCGCCTGAACCTGGTGAGTGGCACTGCCACCGTCAACCAAGAAGTTGATGGCACCGGTAACGCCTTCGTCAATGCCAAGTTCACTGAATCTGGCCAGATCTTCAGTGTTACCTACACCAAGGAAAACGTGGTTGGCGCTGGTGACTCCGGTTCGCCCTCGTTCTTGGGTGACTTCCTGACGCTGTCCTTCACGAACGTGGCAGGTCACGTGACCGCTTTGAATCCTGGCGGTGGCTTCAAGTACGTTTTCGACTCGGGCAATTTCGCGATCGCGGGTACTGGCGGTTCTTACGCGTCCGGTACAATTGTTGGCCTCGGCGGCAATTCCTCGAGCACGGCTGTGATCGGCGGCATCAACGGGGACTCCACCGTTCTCGGTACGGTGCTGAACTACCTGAAGACGCCGTTCGACTTCAAGGACAGCGCTGGTGTTTCCCTGCAGTCGGAAATGGCTGCGGGCAATGTGCTGTTTGAAGCTGTCACCAACAACAACACGACCGGCGTGATCGGCGCTGGCGCTTGCAGCTTCGTGACCTACGGTGCAGGCAACGGTTGTGTCAGCCTGACCGTCGCTTCCGCTGGTGATGCTTACCTGGTGCGCAAACTTCCCGAGCCGGGTTCGCTCCTGCTGGGCGGTCTGGCACTGGTTGGCCTCGGCTTCGTGCGTCGTCGTCAAAGCAAGTAAGCTGCGCTTCCGCAGTATTGGAAAAAGGGTGGCAGTTGCCACCCTTTTTGTTTTTCCGCCGGACATCTGACCGAGTGCTTGCCAGAGTTGGTGTTCCGGAGTCAGTGATAACGTAAGCGTGGCCTCACGGCCCTTTGGTGTGGCGGTGGCATCGTGAGCAAGATCGGCTGATCCTGCGCACTCGAGATGGTGTGCATCAGGCTTCGCAAGCGCACACCATGGCCAATCAGGACACACTCTCCAAGCGCCGCAGGCGCGACCACAGCCCCGAGCTCAAGCGCGAGCTTGTCGGGCCAATGCCTGCTGCCCGGCGCGTCGGTCTCATGCATCGCGATGGCCCACGGCATCAACGCCAACTTGGTGTTCAAGTGGCGCTGACCTGCCCGGTTTCTCCGAGACCCTGATTCCAGAGAAGATGGCTCCACCCCCCCCCCGAGGAGCCCATGAGAAAGAGTCGATTCACGGAAGAGTAGATGGGGGCGATCATGCGCGAAGCGGACCGCACCAGGGTGGCCGAGGCGGCCAAGAAGCACAAGGTCAGCGAGCCCACGATCTACGCCTGGCGCAAGCAATTTGGCCAGCTGGAGGTTGCTGACGTCAAGCGCCTGAAGGCCCTTGAACTGGAGAACAGCCGGCTCAAGAAGCTGCTGGCCGAGCATGATCTGGACATCGAAGTCCTCAAGGAGATCAACGCAAAAAATGGTGAGCCCGCTGGCTCGACGCGCCCAGGTTGACCTCGCTCGCGAGCGTGGCCTGAGCCTGCGTCGGGCTTGCGGGCTGATCGGCATGTCGCGCGCCACGCCCAGCAAAAGCGGCGCCTGCCGGCCAAGGATGCGCCGGTGATCGATGCGATGAAGGAGTTGTCGGCCCAGTACCCGCGCTACGGCTATCGGCGCATCCGCATCTTCCTGCGACGGCGCGGCTTCGAGCTGAGCTGGTCGCGCACGCATTGGCTGTGGCGCTAGGCGGGCCTGCTGGTGCCCAGGAAGCGCACGCGCAAGCGCATTGCGTCCACGATGCCTCGCGTGCACACGCCCTTCAAGGTCAACATGGGCTGGGCCTACGACTTCGTCTTCGACACCACGGCCACCGGCCAACAGCTCAAGTGCTTGGTCGTCATCGACGAATACACCCGCGAGTGTTTGGCCATCGACGTCGCCGGCTCGATCCGTTCCAAGCGGGTGATCGAGGTGCTGTCGCGCTTGGTGAGTGTGCATGGTGCGCCGCTGTTCATGCGTTCGGACAGCGGGCCAGAGTTCGTCAGCCAGGCCATCCTGGAGTGGATCGCCAGCGCCGGCATCGCCGCCGTGTTCAACGACCCTGGCAAACCCTGGCAGAACGGTACCGACGAGAGCTTCAACGGCAAGTTCCGCGACGAGTGCCTGTCGGTCGAATGGTTCCGCTCGCGCCGCGAGGCCAAGGTCGTCATCGAGGCCTGGCGCCAGCACTACAACGAGGTCAGGCCGCACAGCAGCCTGCAATACTTGACCCCGATGGAGTTCAAACAGCAACGCCGTCAAGACCTGCAACCCGCCGTCTTCTGGAATTGCTGTCACAGGATTCCCGAGCAGGTCAGTTCGATGTGCATTTGAGTCCTCGCCGCGGTTGAGCGCGGACGAAATGCGCAGTCACGAGCGCATGAGGCTTTCTAAATCTCGGCGCGTGGATCGGGCCTTGGCGGATTGGCCGGCGCCGATTCTTCCCATGAAGACGGCATGGACGGCATTCTCCTCACCAATCAGTCCAGCCAAGCGATCTGCCACGCGCTCTGCACGTTCCATTGCATTCGCGCTGTCAGAGAATTTGAGGCGGTTGCGGGCATAGCGAGCGAATACCAGTGGCGTCACTTCGGGTTGAAGTTGCAGGCCCAGTAGCGCGGCGGTGAGCCAAAACCGCTGGGTGACACGGCCAGCAGCCACGTRGTCGTCAATGGTCGATGGCACATGGTTTCTTGCGCAGATCACGAAGTGCGCAGCACAAGCGAGGCCTGGGATGAAGTCCAATTCAATGCGGGGCGCCCACGTGCCTGCGAGGAAGCGGTTGAAGATCTGGACGCGCGACCAACTCTTCATGACCTGTCGCATCAATAGCAAAGTCGGCTGACTTGCGCCAAGAGCCTGGTCCGGCACTTTGTCTTTGCTGACGTGCGCATGCCATTCGATGATGTCCCGATGAACTTCGTAGGCCTCGCGTATCGTCAGGCGAATCTTGGCTGAGTGGAACATCAGTTTGGCTGCGCGTGCGCGCATGCCAAATCCTTCCAGCCAATGGACTCGATGATCAGGGCCCACCGCGTCTTCAAGTTGCTGACGCTCAACGGTAGTCAAAGGTCGGGTTTGGAGTGCGCGACGCTGGACGCTGCGCTGCTCAATCACCGTCGCGAGCGGATTGACGGTCACGGACTCACACCGACGGAAGGTCAGCGCGAACCGAGGTCGAGTTTCTGGGGCGTCGGTTGCGCGGATTGCGTCCACCTCCAATCCATGCGCGGACGCCGCGATGGCAATGGTTTCGAGCAAGGCGCCCAGCGAGATCTGGCTAGGGTGTCCATCGAGGTCGTAAACACAATGTTCGCGAGTGTCGAATCCGTGCACGATCACTCGATCCGGTCCAGCAACCTCGAAGCGCCAGGGCTGTGTGTTGTCGCCGCTAGGAGCCCAGCGGGCTTTATCGAGGATTTGCCGAATGCGGCTGTCGTTGTCCATGTCAACCTCCTTTCTTGAAGGGCGGTGGTAGCTTCCCGCGATGGCGCACCGAAGGTGATTGCTGCATCATGCCGCCCTCACCGGCATGCCGCGTCTGACCAGGTTGCGCGTCAGGGTAGGCGGAGTTGTGCCCTTTGGCCGGCAGGCGCCTTGTTCTAGGCTGTGCCATCGATTCAGGATCATAAGGAGAAGCGCGTGAATCAACCCAATTCGTTCAAGTATGCCGGAGCATTCTCGCGGAACATTGGCTGGGTTACTGAGGCAGAGCAGCAAAAATTACGGGCTTCTCGTGTGGCTATCGCGGGCTTGGGTGGGGTTGGTGGCGCCCATTTGTTGACGTTGGCGCGGCTAGGTGTGACCAATTTCAATATTGCCGATTTTGATGAATTCGGTCTGCAAAACTTCAATAGACAGGTGGGCGCGTTCATGTCGACCATCGATCGGCCGAAGGCGGAAGTCCTCGCCGAGATGGTGYGCGATATCAATCCTGAAGGGGATATCAGGATTTTTCCAAAAGGTGTGACCGCCGAAAATCTCGATGAGTTTCTTAGCGAGGTCGATGTATATGTCGACGGTATCGACTTCTTTGCGCTGCCTGCGCGGCGCATGTTGTTCAGGGCCTGTTACGAGCGGGGTATCCCGGCACTGACGGCGGCGCCGCTGGGCATGGGAGTGGCCTTGATGTATTTCAAACCTGGCGCCATGAGTTTCGAGCAGTATTTCCGGGTGGAGGGCCGCAGCGAAAAAGAGCAGTACGCTCGCTTCATTGCCGGCCTTTCGCCGGCAATGCTGCAGCGTGGCTATCTGGTGGAGCCGTCGACCGTGAATTTCGACGAGAAGCGGGGGCCGTCGACCATGATGGCCTGCGACCTGTGCGCGGGTGTCATGGGTACATCGGTGCTGAAGGTGCTTCTCAAGCGTGGGCCCATCCGGCCGGCGCCCTGGGGTATGCAATTCGATGCCTATCGCCAGAAGTTGCGCTTTACCTGGCGCCCCTTTGGCAATGCCAACCCGATTCAGCAGCTGATGTTGATGCTGATCAGGCCGCTGCTGGAGGGCAAGGGGTCTCGCTGATCAGCCGCCGTGGTGCCATCCATTCGCCTTGAGGGCTTCGATCGCTTCCGGGTGGCTGGCGAAGGCCTTTTCGACGGATTTCTGCACCACGTCGTAGAGCGGGCGAATCATCGGGCGCAGATTTTCAACCACCTTGCTGGAACTGAGCAGGGATGGCACGCGCGTGCCGCGGTGCTCGATGGGGTTCCCCACAGTACGGATGTCGAAACCGATGCGTAGAAAGTGGCTGGCCAGCCGAGGTTCTGTCAGCACGAAGACATGTTCCACGCCGAGGTGTCTGGCAACGGCGGCGGCGGCAAGATAGAGGCTGACCGGAATGAAGGGGAAGCGCGGCATCGGTTGATCCGGCGCGAAATTCGTTTCGGATACCGAGGTCATGGCGACGCCTTGTTCGCCCTTGCGCTGCCGGAAGGCGCTGACCACGGCCAAGCGTGAAACTTCACCGATGGAATTTCTGGGTAGTTTCTTCGGGTCGACGATGCTGCGATCGAGGGCGTCGTGACAGCTCTCTTCGAACGGTAGATCCTTACCCTGCCGAGCCAGGATCAAGCGGGTGCATCCGACCGGGTCCAGCGTGCCCTGCTGGCRCAGCAGGCAATGGACGGAGTGCAGGTCGACGTCGTCAGTTTCCATGCCATCGGCCCTGATGGGCTCCCATCCGAGGTCGCGGCAGTACACGTCGTGTCGAATGCGGTAGACCTCTTCGCGCGTTTCTCGTGTGAGTGCGGGCGTGATGGTGAAGTAATTCTGGAACGCTACGGCTAGATCGCGGGTTCCTTGCGACTCAAGCATGTGAGAGCCCTTTGAGTTTGTGTGCATGGTAGCCTCACTGTGAGTTTTGACGGCGGCTGGCTCCGAGGGTGTGCCGGAAAACACGTTCTCCCCCCGAATCGGCTGCTGGAGCGGTGACCGGCCTATGGCATCATGCAGCGCGCCAAATCTGGCCTGGGCGGTTGCTTCAGGCCTTAGGCTTTTTGATGATCAGACTGGAGAGGACTCGCCTTGAACGCCATTCATGCTTCGAATCGCATTGATGCGCAATTGACGTCATCGAGCGGCGTGCAGGTGCGGCGCGGGCTGCGGGGGGGGGTTCTCGCACTCTTGGCGGTGTGGCTGGTGGGGTGTGCAACCCCATCGCATCCGCCTGCGCCGCTCAAGGTGGCAGGCGATGAATACAGCTACATCATCGGCGCCGGTGACAACCTCAACATCCAGGTCTGGCGCAATCCCGAACTGTCCATGGCTGTGCCGGTTCGACCCGACGGCAAGATCGCTGCGCCGCTGGTGGATGAGATCGTTGTGCAGGGGAAGACCTCGGTCCAGGTCGCGCGCGACGTGGAGAAGCAGCTCAGCAAGTACGTGCGCGATCCGGTCGTGACCGTCATCGTCACAAGCTTTGTCGGCCCGTACAGTGAGCAGATTCGCGTCGTGGGAGAGGCTGCGAAGCCGCAGTTCCTACCGTACAAGCAGAAGATGAGTTTGCTGGACGTGATGATCGCCGTGGGCGGCCTGACGGACTTCGCGGCGGGCAACAGCGCCACCATCTTGCGAACGGCCGAAGGCAACCAGCAGTACTCGGTGCGCTTGAAGGATTTGATCAAGCGCGGCGATGTGTCTGCCAATGTCGAAATGCGGCCGGGCGACATTCTGATCATTCCGCAGAGCCTGTTCTGAATCGGCGTGGCGCTTGAGCGCCGAGTTGCGGCCGTCGTCGCCAAGGCATTAACTGAGACTGTTTTCGATGGAATTGCTGATTGCTCAGTTGCTGGTCATCGTCCGGCGCATGTGGAAGTACCGCTGGATTGGGCTGGTCGTGGCCTGGGTGGCCGGTGTGGTGGGCGCGGTGGTCGTGTTCGTGCTGCCGGATCGATACGAGGCCAGTGCCCGCATCTATGTCGACACTCAGTCCATCCTGAAGCCGCTGATGGCGGGCCTGGCGGTGCAGCCCAATGTCGAGCAGCAGGTCACGATGCTGAGTCGCACGCTGATCAGCCGGCCCAACGTCGAGAAGCTGGTGCGTATGGCCGACCTGGATCTGAAGAACCAGTCCAAGGCACAGCAGGAGGCCACCATCGAGGCGGTGACGGCCAATCTCTCCATCCAGAGCAGCGGGCGGGACAACCTCTACATGCTCGGCTACCGCGACAGCGATCCGGAGACTGCCAAGCGCGTCGTGCAGTCTCTGGTGTCGATCTTTGTGGAGTCCAGCCTCGGGCAGACACGTCAGGGCACGTCGACGGCGACGACCTTCATCAACGAGCAGATCAAGTCGTACGAGACCAAGCTGGAGGAGGCCGAGGCCCGGCTCAAAGAATTTCGGCTGAAGAATCTGTCCAACATGGCCGGCGACGGCAAGGACGCGGCAGCCCACATCGGCGAACTCAGTACCCAGCTTGACAAGGCCCGGCTCGAATTGCGCGAGGCCATGAATGCGCGGGATGCCGCCAAGAGTCAGTTGGAGGCCGAGAAGGGTCGTGGTGGTGCGCAGACGACGGCGCAGAGCCTGATGCAGGAGTCGACGGCCAACGTCAGCACGCCTGAGCTCGATGCGCGCATATCCGAGCACCGCCGCAACCTTGACGCTTTGCTGCAGCGGTTTACGGATCAGCATCCTGACATCGTCTCCACACGCAAGCTCATCAAGGATCTCGAGGACCAGCGCAAGCGCGAGCTCGTCGAGTTGCGCAAGGCGGCGATGAACGTACCGGTGGGATCTGGGGCGCAGAGTTCGGGCAACCCGGCTGTCCAGGAAATGGTGCGCATCCTTGCGACGACCGAGGTGCAGGTGGCATCGCTGCGGGCCCGGGTGGACGAGTATTCCTCCCGCTACGCCCAGGCGATGGCAGCGCTCAAGACGGCTCCGCAGATGGAGTCCGAGGCGGCTCAGCTGAATCGCGACTACGAAATCCACAAGAAGAACTACCTGGACCTCGTCGGACGGCGTGAGCAGGCGTCTATTTCAGGCGAGTTGGACGTCGCGTCCGGCGTGGCCGATTTCCGTGTCATCGACCCGCCGCGCGCCAATCCCAAACCGGTGGCGCCCAACCGCCTGCTGATGCTGGCCGGCGCCATGGCTGCGGCCCTGCTTGTGGGGCTCTTCACGACCTTTGCGGCGAGCCAGTTGCGGCCGGTATTTCATGACGCCAACGACCTGCGCGCTCGCGTCGAATTGCCCATACTGGGTGTGGTGACCCGGCTTGTCACCGATGCAGACCGTGCGCGTTTTCGCGTCGATCTGATTCGGTTTTCTGCGGGCGCCGGAGGGCTACTGGTGATGTTTGCCGTTGCCTTGACGGTCTTGGCCGTTCAACTGAGTCGGCAGGTGGTTTGATATGGCGAGCTTGATCGAACAGGCCGCCCAGCGGCTCGAACAACTGCGCCAGGCTGGCGTAGTGCTTCCTGGTGACGAGCAGGGCGCGCCGCCAGTCGAGCAATCGCTCGTCCGGCCACCGCCTGCAATTGCCGCAGCGGTGAGTCAGCCCTCGGCCCAACCCGCACCGCTGCCGGTTGGCATATCGGTGGTTGAGGATGGCCCGCACCCGTCCTCCAAGCGGGTCGAACTGGACGTGGTGGCGCTGGCTGCGCAGGGCTTCTTGATGCCGCACACGCCGCGCTCGCAGACCGGTGACCAGTACCGCGTCATCAAGCGCCCACTGATCAAGAACGCCATGGGCAAGGGCGCTTCGACCATCAACCATGCCAATCTGTTGATGGTGACCAGCGCGCTGGCGGGCGAGGGCAAGAGCTTCACCTCCGTCAATCTCGCGTTGAGCATCGCGGCCGAACTGGACAACACGGTCATGCTGGTCGATGCCGACGTGGCGCGGCCCTCGGTACTGCGCATGCTGGGCCTGCCGCAAGGGCCAGGCTTGCTGGATGTGCTGGAGGAGAGGGTCGACATGTCCGAGGTGCTGCTGCGCACCAATGTCGAGAAGCTGACCATCCTGCCCAGCGGCACGCCCCATGCCCGCGCGACAGAACTACTGGCCAGCGATGCGATGAGCCACATGCTCGACACCATGGCCAAGCGCTACCCCGATCGCATCATCATCTTCGATTCGCCGCCGCTGCTGTTGACGACCGAATCGCGCGTGCTGGCCTCCCACATGGGGCAGATCATCATCGTGGTCCATGCCGAGAAGACACCGCAGAGCGCTGTCCAGCAGGCCCTGGCCGCCATCGAGAACTGCCCGGTGAAGATGATGCTTCTGAACCAGGCGAGCCCCAACGCTGCCGGTGGCTACGGCTATGGGTATGGCTACGGATACGGGTACGGCTACGGCTATGGGTATGGCAGCAATGACTCGGCGCAAAGCTGAGCAGCGTTGCCTCGCGTTCGCACTTGCCGCCTGGGCCACGGTAGCGCAGGCTCAGCAGGGCGGTGCTGCCGAAGGAAGCAGCGGCATGCTCGTGTCGACGCGACTGGGTGTGACGCAGACCTGGACGGACAACCTGCGGTTGGACGACAAGAACAAGGACGCGGCGCTGATCACGACGGTGTCGCCCGGCTTCAGTCTCTTCAGCAACAGCGGCGCACTGCGCGGCACGCTGGACTATTCGCTGAATGGCATCGCTTACGTAAAGTCCGATCAACCATCACGCCTTCAGAACTCGCTGTCGGCCAACCTGCAGGCCGAGCTGATTAGCCGTACCCTTTTCGTCGACGTCCGGGCCAGCATCGGCCAGCAGAACACCTCAGCCTTCGGTGTGCAAAGCGCTCCCACGCTAGGCTCTCAAAGTGCGGCGTCCAGCCTGGCCAACGAGAACCAGCGCGAAACCGCCACGCTCGCGGTGTCGCCGTCGTTGCGCGGCATGCTGGGTGGCGTGGCCACCTATGACCTGCGCGGCGACTTCACGCGCACCGAAGTGCGTGGCAGCAGCCTGGGCGACAGCCGTGGCAGCGGTGGCTCGTTGCGCATCAGCGAATGGAATGCTGGCGTACTAGGCTGGTGGCTGCAAGCCACCAGCCAGCGGGTCACCTCGTCGTCGGCAACGGCGGTATCCAATCACAACGAGTCATTGACGGCGGGGCTGAACTACCGGCCGGACCCGGACTGGAATTTCACGGTCAATGCTGGCCGCGAGCGCAATGACTACCAGGGCAGTGGTAACGCCAACGGGCCGACCGTCGGTGCGAGCGCGGAATGGACGCCGACACAGCGGACCCGCATCAACGTCGATTTGCAGCGCCACAACTACGGCAACACTCACGCGCTGAGTTTTGAGCATCGCCTCTCGCGCTCCGTCTGGCGTTTCTCCGACACGGACAGCGCCATGCTGGGCAACACCGGCTCCACGGGTGGCTTGCGCACCAACTACGACCAGTTCTTCCTGCTGTTCGCGTCGATCGAACCCGACGTGGTGAAGCGCGATTCCCTCGTGCGCGCGTATCTGCAGGCGCAGGGGCTGTCGCCCGACGCTGCGGTGGCGGGCGGTTTCCTGTCGACGGGGCCGAGTCGGCTGCGCAGCCAGATGCTCAACGTCACGCTGCAAGGCGTGCGCAGCAGCCTGTCCGTTCAGGTCAACCGCTCGGTCACGACGCGGCTGGGCAACAACCAGAATGAAGGCGATCTCGCCAACACCTCGCGCATCGAGCAGCGCTCCTACTCGTTGACGGCGAGCCATCAGATGACGCCGCTGTCTGGCGTGGCGCTGACGGCCTCCCGCCTGGAGACAACAGGCGACCTGAATGGGCAGTCGGTGCGGCTGACCAGCCTGCTCGCCAACTGGAACATCCGTCTTGGTCAGCGGCTCAACGGGCAGCTGGGCGCTCGCCGCAGCCGGTTCGAAGGTGGCACGCCGTACACCGAGAATGCGGTCTACGCCAACCTGACCCAACAGTTCTGACATGAAACGCCCCTGGCTCCACTGACATGTACGAAGCCTTCTACGGCCTGAGCAGCAAGCCGTTCCAGCTCAGCCCGGATCCGAACTTCTACTTCGGCAGCAAACAGCATCGCCGGGCCAAGGCCTATCTGGACTACGGCGTGCTGCGCAATGACGGCTTCATCGTCATCACCGGCGAGATCGGTGCCGGCAAGACCACGCTGCTGCGCGGCCTGCTGGACAGCCTGAACCGCAGCAACGTCGTCATCGGCAATGTCGTGACGACCCAGCTCGACGCCGAGGACACGCTTCGCATGGTGGGCGCGGCTTTTGGCGTGCGCGTCAAGGACGCGCCCAAGTCCGAGCTGTTGATGACGCTGGAGGCCTTCTTCGTCAACCAGGTGACCCAGGGCAAGCGCTGCCTGCTCATCGTCGACGAGGCGCAGAACCTGACCGCTCGCGCGGTGGAGGAGTTGCGCATGCTGTCCAACTTCCAGTTCGCCAACCAGTCGCTGCTGCAGACCTTCCTCGTTGGCCAGCCCGAGTTCCGCAGCATCCTGCAGAAGCCGGAGATGGAGCAGTTCCGCCAGCGCGTCGCGGCCACTTGCCACATCGGCCCGCTGGATGAGGACGAGACCCAGCGCTACATGGAGCACCGCCTGAAGTGCGCAGGCTCCACTGGCAAGCCCACCTTCGACCACGAGGCCTTCCCGGCCATCCACAAGGCCAGCAACGGCATCCCGCGCCGCATCAACCGGCTCTGCGACCGCCTGCTGCTGCTGGGCTTCATGCAGGGCCGCAGCCACCTGACGCTGGCCGACGTGAAGGACGTGCTCAAGGACATCGCCCAGGAGAGCGAGATCCCGCGCAACAGCGACGCCAGCCCGCTGGACAGCACGCCCGCTAGGCTGCCGGACAGCCGGCCCGGTGCGCTGGACAGTGCGCCCGGATCGCTGGACATCTCGCGCCTGAAGTTGAGCGTGGCCGATGTCGACGGCTTGTCGTCCGAGATTGCCGCCCTCAACGCCGACCACCATACCGACCGCCTGCAGCGGCTGGAGCGCAGCATGATGCGTCTGGAGCGCATCAACCTGCAGACGCTGGCCCTGCTGCAGAAGCTGGTCGACGCCGTCAAGCAGCATTGAATCGAGTGAGATTGCCATGCTGATGCCCACCAAGACCCCCGCCTTGCGCAATGCCATGAGCATCGACGTGGAAGACTACTTCCAGGTCTCGGCCTTTGCGCCCTACATCAAGCGCGAGGACTGGAACGGGCTGGAATGCCGCGTCGAGCGCAATATCAACAGCATCCTCGCGCTGCTGGCCGACAAGCAGGTCCACGCCACCTTCTTCACGCTGGGCTGGATCGCCGAGCGCTACCCGCAGCTCGTCAGATCAATAGTGGCCGGCGGGCACGAACTGGCCAGCCACGGCTATGGCCACGAGCGCGCCAGCGACCTCAGCCCGGCGGCATTCCTGGAAGACATCGCCAGCGCCAAGAAGCTTCTGGAAGACCTCGGCGGTGTGCCCGTCGTGGGCTACCGCGCGCCGAGCTTCTCCATCGGCAAGGGCAACCTCTGGGCCTTCGACGTTCTGCGCGACGCGGGCTACCGCTACTCGTCCAGCGTCTACCCAATCGCGCATGACCACTACGGCATGCCCGACTCGCCGCGCTTCGCCTACCCGGTGCGCGAGGGCTTGCTCGAGATCCCGGTGACGACGCTGCGCCTGGGCTCGCGCAACCTGCCCAGCAGTGGCGGCGGCTATTTCCGGCTGCTGCCTTATGCGCTGTCGCGCTGGATGATTCGCCGCGTCAACGAGGTTGACGGCGAGTCTGCGGTCTTCTACTTCCACCCCTGGGAAATCGACCCCGAGCAGCCGCGCGTGGCCGGCATCAACGCCAAGACGCGCTTTCGCCACTACGTCAACATCCCGCGCACCCATGGCCGCATCGCGCGGCTGCTGGAAGACTTCCGCTGGGGCCGGATGGACGAGATCTTCCTTGGCCGCGAGGCCAGCCCGCGCGCTCCGGCGCCCTCGCTGAGCCAGGCCTGAATGAGCGCTTCCCTCCGCATTGCGCGGCTCGCCGCGCAAGACCAAGCCTTGTCCGCGCGCTGGGACGCTTTCGTCCTCGCCCATCCGCAGGCCACCTTCTTCCACCGCAGCGGCTGGCTGCGCGTCATCGAGCGCAGCTTCGGCCACAAGGGCTTCTTCCTCTATGCCGAGCGTGACGGCGTCATCGAAGGCGTGCTGCCGCTGGCCGAGGTCAAGAGCCGGCTGTTCGGCCACTCGGTCGCCAGCCTGCCCTTCGCGGTCTACGGCGGTGTCGCCGCGCTGAACGACGAGGCGGCGGCGGCCCTCGAAGCCGAAGCCGAGAAGATCGCCAGAGGGCAGGGCGCCGAGCACCTCGAGTACCGCAACCTCGGCCCCACCCGCCACGCCGACTGGCCGCGCCAGGACCTCTACGTCACCTTCCGCAAGGAGATCCTGGCGGACGAAGAGGCCAATATGCTGGCCATCCCGCGCAAACAGCGGGCCATGGTGCGCAAGGGCATCAAGAACGAGTTGAAGGCGGACATCGACGCCAACGTCGACCGCTTCTTCGACCTCTATGCCGACAACGTGCACCGCCACGGCACACCGGCCATGCCGAAGAAATACTTCCAGGCGCTGCTGGATGAGTTCGGCGCCGATGCTGAGGTGCTGACCGTCACGGCCCCAACCGGCAAGCCGCTGTCCACCGTGCTGAGCTTCTACTTCCGCGACGAGGTGCTGCCCTATTACGCCGGCGACGACGAGGCGGCCCGCGACCTCGCCGCCAACGACTTCAAGTACTGGGAGCTGATGCGCCGTGCCTGCGCGCGCGGCCTCAAGGTCTTCGACTACGGCCGCAGCAAGCAGGGCACCGGCCCCTATGCCTTCAAGAAGAACTGGGGCTTTGAGCCGCAGCCGCTGAGCTACGAATACCGCCTCTTCAAGCGCGACGCGATTCCCCAGAACAACCCGAACAACCCCAAGTACCAGCTGATGATCAAGGCCTGGCGAAAGCTGCCCATCGGCGTCGCGAACTGGCTCGGTCCCTTCATCGTCAAGAACCTCGGCTGAGGCGGGTCAGTTGAAGATCCTCTACCTCGTCCACCGCCTGCCCTACCCGCCCAACAAGGGCGACAAGGTGCGCTCTTACCACCTGCTCAAGCACCTGGCGGCGCGGCATGAGGTTCATCTCGGCACCTTCGTCGACGACCCCGACGACGAGCAGCATCTGCCGCGCGTGCGCGAGCTGTGCACCAGCCTGCACGCGGCTCGCCTGAACCCGCGCAGCGCCAAGTTGCTGAGCCTGCGCGGCCTGCTGAGCGGCGAGGCTCTGAGCCTGCCCTACTACCGCGACGCCGGCCTGCAGGCCTGGGTGGACGAGACGGCCGCGCGCGTCGGCTTCGATGCCGTCGTCGTCTTCAGCGGCGTGATGGCGCAGTACACGGGCAGCCTGAAGAACGTGAAGACGTTGGTGGACTTCGTCGACGTCGACTCGGCCAAGTGGCGCGACTACGCGCCCGAGCATGCCTGGCCCATGTCGTGGCTCTACCGCCGCGAGTTCAACAAGCTGCTGGGCTTCGAGCAGCGCGTCGCGCGCGAGGCTGCATGCAGCTTTTTCGTCACCGACAACGAGGTCGCACTCTTCCGCGAACTCTCCCCCGGCCAGGCGTTGAATCTCGCCGCGCTGGGCAACGGCGTCGACGCCGACTTCTTCGTGCCCGACCCGGCCCGCGCCAGCCCGTTCGTGGCCAGCGAACTGCCGCTGGTGTTCACCGGCGCGATGGACTACTGGCCCAATGTCGACGCGGTGACCTGGTTCGTGACCGACATGCTGCCGGCGCTGCGCGAGCGCTTCCCGGCGCTGCGTTTCCACATCGTCGGCCGCAGCCCGGCGCCGGCCGTGCAGGCGCTGGCGAGCGAGGCCGTCAACGTGACCGGCACTGTGCCCGACGTTCGGCCCTATCTTCAACACGCGGCCGCCGTAGTCGCGCCGCTTCGGCTGGCGCGCGGCCTCCAGAACAAGGTGCTGGAGGCCATGTCCATGGCCAGGCCGGTCGTCGCCGCCGGCAGCTGCGTGCGCGCCATCACGCTTGATGCCCAGCCCGGTCTGCAGCCCGCTGATGACGCAGCAGACTATCTGGCGCGCATCGGCGCACTGCTGGCTGACCGTGTTGTGGCCGACGCTGCCGGCAGCAGCGCGCGCAATTTCGTCGTCGGCGCCTACAGCTGGGATGCTCACCTGGCCGGCCTTGATCATCATCTGGAGACGGCATGCTGAACCTGCCCAAGCCTTGGCGGCTGCCGCTGCTCGGCCTGGCCCTGGCCTGGGCGCTGGTCGCCGCGCTGTACTACGACACCGGCGCGGCCATGGTGTTCATCTGGAACCGCTCCGAGACCTTCGCCCACGCCTGGGTGGTGCCGCCCATCTCGGCCTGGCTGGTCTGGCGACTGCGCGCCGACCTGGCCGTCGTGACGCCCCGTCCCGTGCTGCGCTGGCTGTGGCTGATGCCGTTGCTGGGCGTGCTGTGGCTGCTGGGCGATCTGGTGGCGGCCAACGCGGCGACGCAGTTCGCGTTGGTGGGCATGTTCGTCCTGATGGTCCCGGCCCTGTTGGGCACCGAGGTTGCGCGCCGCATTGCCTTCCCRCTCGGCTTCCTGTTCTTTGCCGTGCCCTTTGGCGACTTCATGACGCCGTGGCTGATCGACCGCACGGCGGACTTCACTGTCGTCGCGCTGCGTATCACCGGCATCCCGGTGTTCCGTGAAGGCACGCAGTTCATCATCCCGACGGGCTCCTGGTCGGTCGTGCAGGCCTGCAGCGGCATCCGCTACCTGATGGCGTCGCTCATGGTCGGCACGCTGTTCGCGTATCTGAACTACCGCTCCTACCGCAAGCGATGGGCCTTCGTTGGCGTCGCGATCATCACGCCGCTGGTAGCCAACTGGCTGCGTGCCTACATGATCGTCATGCTGGGCCATCTGTCCGGCAACAGGCTGGCCGTCGGGGTGGACCACATCATCTACGGCTGGGTCTTCTTCGGCATCATCATGCTGGCCATGTTCATGATCGGTGCACGCTGGTCCGAGCCCGATCCGGAACTGCAGCCCGCGCCCGCCGGTGTCGCCCTGCATGCTGCCTCGCCCGCGCTGTGGTCGGGCGCCTTGCTCGCTGCGGCGCTGACGCTGGCCCTGCCCAYACTGCTGCGCTCCCAGACCCAGCAAGCGGGCGCGCACGGCGAACCGATGCTGGCCGCACCCGCCGTGTCGGGTTGGGCCTGGCAAGACGAGCCGCTGACGAGTTGGCGACCGCATTTCGATAACCCGGCCGCCGTGCTGCATGGCCGCTTCGAGCCGGAAGCCGGCGGGCCGGCTGTCGGTGTCTATGTCGGCTACTACCGCGACCAGCGCTACGGCCATCAGCTCATCACCTCGGTCAACCAGCTCGTCAATGACGAGAACGACAAGGATTGGTCAAAGACGGGCTCGGGCCAAGCCATGCTCGACGCGCCGGCCGGGCCGCTGCCCTGGCTCACCGGGGAGCTGCGTGGCCAGGCGCTGAGCCAGGTCAGCGGTGGTGGCAACCAGGCGCCCCGGCTGCGGGTCTGGCAGATCTACTGGATCAACGGCCGGCCGTTCATTAGCGACTGGCAGGCCAAGCTCTACGGCGCCTTGCAGCGCCTGCTGGGGCATGGTGATGATGCAGCGGTTGTGCTCGTCTACGCCGACAAGGCTGACGTGGGTGACGAAGACGCGCTGCTGAGGGACTTTCTGCGTGCGCACTGGTCCACGCTGGACACCGCTTTGCGTGGGGTCCGAGACCGTGACGCCGCACACAAGCAGTGACAATCACGCGCCTTCAAAAATCACAGCAACGAGAACCTATCCATGAACACGCTCGCAGTCATCGGCCTCGGTTACGTGGGCCTGCCCCTGGTGGTGGAGTTCGGCAAGCAGATCCGCACCATCGGCTTTGACATCGCCAAGAACAAGGTCGAGGCCTGCCAGCGCGGCACCGATCCGAGCCGAGAGCTGACGGACGAGGAAGTCCAGGCCGCCAAGTACGCCGTCTATACCGATGACCCGGCCCTGCTGGCCGAGGCCGACGTCATCATCGTCGCCGTGCCCACGCCCGTGGACGAGGCTCACATCCCCGACTTCCGCCCGCTGATCGGATCAAGCATCAGCGTCGGCCGCAACATGAAGCAGGGCGCCATCGTCGTCTACGAGAGCACCGTCTACCCGGGCGCGACCGAGGAGGTCTGCATCCCCGTGCTGGAGCGCGAGTCGGGCCTGAAGTGGAAGGAAGACTTCTTCGTCGGCTACAGCCCCGAGCGCATCAACCCGGGCGACAAGGAACACACGCTGACCAAGATCCTGAAGATCGTCTCCGGCGACACGCCCGAGACGCTCGCCAAGGTCGCCCAGGTCTACGAAATGATCGTCGAGCCCGGCGTGCACCGTGCCTCCAGCATCAAGGCCGCCGAGGCCGCCAAGGTCATCGAGAACACCCAGCGCGACCTCAACATCGCGCTGATGAACGAGCTGTCCATCATCTTCGACAAGCTCGGCATCGACACTTCCGAGGTGCTGGAAGCCGCCGGTACGAAGTGGAACTTCCTGAAGTTCAAGCCGGGTCTCGTTGGTGGTCACTGCATCGGCGTCGACCCCTACTACCTGACCCACAAGGCCGACATGCTGGGCTATCACCCGCAGGTCATCCTGGCTGGCCGACGCATCAACGACGGCATGGGCAAGTTCATCGCCGAGCAGACCATCAAGCAGATGATCGCCAGCGGCAGCCCGGTCAAGGGTGCGCGCATCAACGTGCTGGGCCTGACCTTCAAGGAGAATTGCGGCGACCTGCGCAACTCCAAGGTCATCGACATCATCAACGAGCTCAAGACCTATGGCGTCGAGATCTTCGTGACCGACGCGCAGGCCGAGGCCGACGAGGCCATGCATGAGTACGGCGTGCGCCTGATGCCCTTTGACGACCTGCCGCAGGCGGATGCCATCGTTGCCGCCGTGTCGCACCGCGAGTACGCCGAACTCAGCGCTGCCGATATCGGCAAAAAGCTCGTCAAGGGCGGCGCCTTCATCGACGTGAAGGCGGCGTTCGATGCCAAGGCGCTGGTCGACGCAGGCTTCCGCCTCTGGCGTCTCTGATCTCGTGAGCAGCGACGCGCGGCCGCTGGTCGTCCACCTGCTGCACCGCTTCGACACCGGCGGGCTGGAGAACGGCGTCGTCAACCTCATCAACCACCTGCCGGCCTTCCGGCATGCGGTGGTGGCGGTGACCGAGATCACCGCCTTCAAGGAGCGCGTGCAGGCGCCGGGCACGCAGTTCATTGCCTTGAACAAGCCGCCGGGACAGGGCCTGTGGCTGTATCCGCGCGTCTACCGCCTGCTGCGCGAATTGCGCCCGGACGTCGTGCACACGCGCAACCTCGGCGCGATGGAGTTCCAGTGGCCCGCCTGGGCGGCCGCCGTGCCGTTGCGCGTGCACAGCGAGCATGGCTGGGATACCAACGACCTTGGCGGCGTCAGCCGCAACAACCAGCGACTGCGCCGCGTCTACGGCGCGGGCACGCACCGCTTCGTTGCGCTGTCCAGGGCCATCGAGACCTACCTGACCGGGCCTGTCGGCTTTGCGCAAGCGCGCGTGCAGCGCATCTGCAACGGCGTGGACACCCAGCGTTTCGCGCCGGCGACGACGGTGCCGCCGGCCTGGCCCTACCGCCGCGGCGAGCATCTCGTCATTGGCGCGGTCGGCCGCATGCAGGCGGTGAAAGATCCGCTCAACCTCGTCGACGCCTTCTTGCGGCTGCGCGAACTCTGTCCGGCGGACTGGCCGCAACTGCGCCTCGTCATGCTGGGCGGCGGCCCGCTGCTCGACGCGGCGCGCGAACGCCTCGCCGCAGCCGGCGCCCTTGAGCAGGCCTGGCTCCCCGGGGACCGCAGCGACGTGGCCCAGTTGCTGCCGCAGTTCGACATCTTTGCGCTGCCGTCCCAGGCCGAGGGCATCAGCAACACCCTGCTCGAGGCCATGGCCTGCGGCTGCGCGCCCGTGGCGACCGATGTGGGCGGCAATCCGGAACTGGTGGAGGAGGGCGAGGGCGGCAACGGCCTGCTGGTGCCAGCTCAGGACAGCGCGGCGCTTGGGGCCGCGCTGGCCCGCCTCGTCAACGAGCCGGCCCTGCGCCGACGGCTCGCCGAGGCCTCGCTGGCGCGGGCGCGGGCCGAGTTCAGCCTGGACGGCATGGTGGGCGCCTATGCAGCGCTTTATGCCGGCTGCCTCCCCCGGACAGGGGGGTAGGCGTGCGCGAGATCACGCCTGGCTCCGCCGTAGCCGGGCAGCACGCCCAAGCTCGGTAAGAATCCGTCTTTCCCCGCGTCGCGCTGGCGCGGTTTCCTCTTGGCTGAATCAGGTCCCAACCCATGTGCGGCATCACCGGTCTGTTCGACACCCGCGGCCAGCGCCTCCCCGAGCGCGAGCGCCTGCATCGGATGAACGAATCCCAGCACCATCGCGGGCCGGATGAAGGTGACCTGCACATCGAGCCCGGCGTGGGCTTCGGTCACCGACGCCTGTCAGTCATCGATATCGCGACCGGCCAACAGCCCATCTTCAACGACGACAAGTCGGTGGCGCTCGTTTTTAACGGTGAGGTCTACAACTACCTGGAGCTGATGGACGAGCTGCGCGGCCACGGCTACGTGTTCCGCACCAAGAGCGATTCCGAGGCCATCGTGCGCGCCTGGGAGCACTGGGGCGAGGACTGCGTGCATCACCTGCGCGGCATGTTCGCCTTCATGATCCACGACCGCAAGCGCGACTGCCTGTTCATGGCCCGCGACCGCCTGGGCGTGAAGCCGCTGCACTACGCGCTGACCGAGGACGGCTGGTTGCTGTTCGGCTCCGAGCTGAAGAGCCTGATGGCCCACGGCGGCCTGCGCCAGGAGATCGACCCGCGCGCCGTCGAGGCCTATTTCGCGCTGGGCTATGTGCCCGACCCCTGGACCATCTACCGCCACGCCCAGAAGCTCGCCCCCGGCCACCGCCTGCTCGTCAAGCGCGGCCAGGCGCTCGGCACGCCGCAGCGCTACTGGGATGTCAAGTTCACGCTCGACGCCAAGATCGGCGAGGAAGAGGCCGCCGAGGAGTTGCGCCGGCGCCTGAGCGAGTCCGTCAAGCTGCGCATGAAGGCTGAGGTGCCGCTGGGCGCCTTTCTGTCGGGCGGCGTCGACTCCAGCGCCGTCGTCGCGGCGATGGCCGGGCTGGACGACCAGCCGGTGAACACCTGCTCCATCGGCTTCGACGACCCCAAGTTCAACGAGACCGCGTTCGCGCAGCAGGTGGCGGACCGCTACCGCACCAACCACCGCGTCGAAGTCGTCAACAGCGACGACTTCGGCCTCGTCGACCTGCTGGCCCACCTCTACGACGAGCCCTACGCGGATTCGTCGGCCATTCCTACCTACCGCGTCTGCGAACTGGCCCGCAAGCATGTGACCGTGGCGCTGAGTGGCGACGGTGGCGACGAAAGCCTGGGTGGCTACCGCCGCTACAAGATGCACATGATGGAAGAGCGCATGCGCAGCGCCTTCCCGTTGGCGCTGCGCAAGGGCGTGTTCGGCCCGCTGGCCAGGCTCTACCCCAAGGCCGACTGGGCGCCGCGCGTCTTCCGCGCCAAGACCACCTTCCAGGCCATCGCCCGCAACTCGGTCGACGCCTACTTCAACACCATGGGCCTGGTGCGCGACCCGATGCGCAACGAGTTGTTCAGCGACAGCTTCAAGCGCGAGCTGCAGGGCTGGCATGCCAGCGAGGTCTTCCACCACCACGCCCAGCGTGCCGGCACCGACGACCCGCTGGCGCTGATCCAGTACCTGGACATTCACACGTATTTGCCTGGCGACATCAACACCAAGGTCGACCGCGCCAGCATGGCCCACAGCCTGGAAGTGCGCGAGCCGCTGATGGACCACCAACTCGTCGAGTGGGTGGCGACGCTGCCGTCCGACCTGAAGCTGCGTGGCCAGGAGGGCAAGTACATCTTCAAGAAGGCGTTGGAGCCGATGCTGCCGCACGATGTGCTGTACCGGCCCAAGATGGGCTTCTCGGTGCCGCTGGCGCGCTGGCTGCGCGGCCCGCTGCGCGAGCAGACGCGTCAGGCGCTGCAACAGGGCGCGCTGGCTCAAACTGGCTGGTTCAACCCCGGCGTCATCTCGCGCATGCTGGACCAGCACGAACGCGGCCAGCTCGACCATTCGCAGYCGCTGTGGGTGCTGCTGATGTTCGATGCCTTCCTGCGCAACGCCGGCCTCGGCCAGGCGCGTGCGAGCGCCGCCGCATGAGGGTGCTCTACCACCACCGCACTGCGTCCAAGGACGGCCAGGCGGTCCACATCGAAGAGATGATCACGGCGCTGCGCGAGCAGGGCCACGAGGTGCGCGTCGTCGCGCCCGGCGGTGGCGACGACGAGCCCAGCGGCCAGATGGGCGCCGAGGTCGGCTGGGTGGCGCGGCTGCGCGCCCGCCTGCCCAAGGCCGTCTACGAACTGCTGGAGCTGGTCTACACGCTGGTGGCCTATCGGCGCGTCGCCGCCGCGGCACGCGAGTTCAAGCCCGACGTCATCTACGAGCGCTACAACCTCTTCCTGCTGGCCGGCCTGATGCTCAAGCGCCGCACCGGCCTGCCGCTGCTGCTGGAGGTGAACGCGCCGCTGGCCGAGGAACGTGGCAAGTTCGGCGGCCTCGGGCTGCCATGGCTGGCCCGCTGGGCCGAAGCCAAGGCCTGGCGCGGCGCTGACTTCGTGCTGCCCGTGACCGACGTGCTGGCCGACCATGTGCGCGCTGTCGGCGTGCCCGACGAGCGCATCGTCGTCGTGCCCAACGGCATCAATGAGGCCCATTTCGCCGCCGCGCCGTCGCAGCTCGATGCCAAAGCCAGCCTCGGCTGGCCGCAGGCGCTGGTGCTGGGCTTCACCGGCTTCGTGCGCGACTGGCACGGCATGGACCGCGTCATCCGCTGGATGGCCAGCCCCGCAGCGCCGGTGGAGGCGCGCCTGCTCGTCGTCGGCGACGGTCCGGTGCGCGCCGAGCTGGAGCAACTGGCCGCCGACCTGAAGCTCGGCGACCGCGTGCGCTTCACCGGCGTCGTCCACCGCGACCGCGTGCCGGGTCTGGTGGCCGCCTTCGACGTGGCCTTGCAACCGGCGGTCGTCGCCTACGCCTCGCCGCTCAAGCTCATCGAATACCTGGCGCTTGGCAAGGCCATCGTCGCGCCCAACCAGCCCAACATCGCCGAGGTGCTGAGCGATGACGTCAACGCGCTGCTCTTCGAACCAGGCGACGCCGCGGGGCTGGAGCGCTCGCTGGCCCGTCTGGCGCACGAGCCGGCGCTGCGCCAGCGCCTGGGCGACGGCGCGCGGGACACGATCAACCGCATGCAGCTCACCTGGGCCGGCAATGCCCGCAAGGCCGTGGGCCTGGCGGTGCGCGCGGGAGCTCGCCCTTGACCTTGCGCGTGCTGACCTTCTCGACGCTGTTCCCGAGCAGCGTCCGCCCGACGCACGGCATCTTTGTCGAGACGCGCCTGCGCGAGCTGTTGAAGAGCGGCCAGGTCGAGTCGCGCGTCATCGCGCCCGTGCCATGGTTCCCCTCAAACGATCCGCGCTGGGGCGACTACGCCAAGTTCGCCGCCACGCCCGTACGCGAGCAGCGCAACGGCATCGACGTGCGGCATCCGCGCTATCTGCTGCTGCCGAAAGTGGGCATGACCTCGGCACCGTTGACGATGGCGCTGGGTGCCCGCGCCGCCGTGCAGCAGCTCATCGACGAAGGCTTCGACTTCGACCTCATCGACGCTCACTATTACTACCCCGACGGCGTTGCCGGAGCGCTGCTGGCCAAGTGGTTCGACAAGCCTCTGACCATCACCGCCCGCGGCACCGACCTCAACCTGATCCCGCAGCACGCGCTGCCCAAACGCATGATCGAGTGGGCGGCCCGGCGCGCCGCCGCCTCCATTGGCGTCTGCGCCGCTCTGATGGACGTGCTGCGCGGCTGGGGCCATGACCCGGCCCGGCTTCACACCCTGCGCAATGGCGTGGACCTGGAGCGCTTCCGCCCGCTGCCGCAGGCGGCCATGCGCGCCGAGCTCGGTGTGAGCGGCGAGCCGCTGCTGCTGTCGGTGGGCCATCTGATCGAGCGCAAGGGCCACCATGTCGCCATCGAGGCGCTGGCCGAACTCGCGAAGCAGCGCGCCGGCGCGCGCCTTGTCGTCATCGGCGAGGGCGAGGAGAGGGCGGCGCTGACGGCGCTGGCCGCCCGCCTGGGCGTGGCCGACAAGGTGCGCCTGACAGGCGCCCTACCCAACACCGAACTGCTGAAGTGGTACAGCGCCGCCGACGTGCTGCTGCTGTGCTCCAGCCGCGAGGGCTGGGCCAACGTGCTGCTGGAGTCCATGGCCTGCGGCACGCCCGTGGTCGCGACCGACATCTGGGGCACGCCCGAAGTCGTTGCCGCGCCGGAGGCGGGGCGGCTGGTGACCGAGCGTACCGGCGCCGGCTTTGCCGCCGGCATCGAGGCCTTGCTGGCCGCTGGTGTCGACCGTGCCGCCACGCGTTGCTATGCCGAAGGCTTCAGCTGGCAGGCGACGACGGACGGCCAGCTGGGCCTGTTCAGCGCCATCCGGGAGGCGGGCCGCCATGCGTGACCTGGCCCTGCTGACTGTCATCGGCTGGTGCTTCCTGCAGGCCTTCAAGCGGCCGTGGATAGGCATCCTGTGCTGGACCTGGCTCAGCATCATGAACCCGCACCAGCTGTCATGGAACCTTAGCACCATGCCCTTCGCCGCAGCGATCGGCGGCGCGACGCTGCTGGGCCTGTTCATCACAAAGGACCGGCGTGACTACTCGACGAACCGCGAGAACATCACGCTGATGCTCTTCATGCTGTGGATCTGCATCACGCTGCCGTTCTCGATGATCTGGGACGAAAGCTTCGACCTGTGGAAGCGGGTCATGAAGATCGACCTGATGATCCTCGTGGCTATCGTGCTGCTGCACAGCAAGCGCCACATGATGCTGCTGACCTGGGTGCTGGTCATCTCCATCGGTTTCTTCGGTGTCAAGGGCGGCGCCTTCACGCTGCTGACCGGCGGCAGCTACAAGGTCTGGGGGCCGGAAAACACCTACATCGAGGGCAACAATGAGGTTGCGCTCGCCATCGTGATCGTCATCCCGCTGATGCGCTTCCTGCAGATGCAGATGCAGGCCAAATGGGCCAAGGTGACGATGGCCGTGTGCATGATGTTGATGGCCATGGCGGCGCTGGGCAGCCATTCGCGGGGCGCGTTGCTGGCCATCGCGGCGATGGCCCTGGTGCTATGGTGGCGCGGCAAGAACAAGCTGGTTGGTGCCATCGTCATGGTGGTCATCGGGGCCGCGTTGCTGTCGGTGATGCCGGCCGAATGGTGGGACCGCATGAACACCATCAAGACTTACCAGCAGGACGAGTCGGCCCTGGGGCGCATCAATGCGTGGTGGATGGCCTGGAACCTGGCGAAGGCCCACTTCTTCGGTGGCGGCTTCTACATCTGGACGGGGATCATCTTCGCTGTCTACGCCCCCGACCCGAACGACACGCATGCAGCGCACAGCATCTACTTCATGGTGCTTGGCGAGCAGGGCTTCCTCGGCTTGTTCCTTTTCCTGGCGTTGTTCACGATGGTCTGGTTCACGGCCGGGTCGCTGCGCATCAAGGGCCGCGCACATGCGCAGACCCATTGGTTGTCCGATCTCGGTGGCATGCTGCAGGTGAGCTTGGCCGGGTATGCCGTAGGCGGCGCATTCCTGAGCCTGAGCTATTGGGACTTGCCGTACAACTTGATGATTCTGGCCGTCATCGGCCAGCGATGGTTGCAGCGCAAGGAGTGGCTGACTGAGCAGGCGGAGCCGGTCATCTACTGGCCAGCGTTCATGAAGAAGCGTTTCGACAAGAAGAAAAAGAACATTCCCAACCTGTCATGAAACCTCTGTTCAGCCTGTTGTCCCCGGCCGGCGCGCGTGCGCGCCTGACCGTGCTGATCTTCCACCGCGTGCTGCGCGAACCCGATCCGCTGTTCCCCGACGAGGTCGACGCGACCCGATTCGGCGAGTTGTTGGGCTGGGTCAAGTCCTGGTTCAACGTGCTGCCGCTGGACACGGCGATTCAGCAACTGCACGAGGGTAGCCTGCCCGCGCGTGCGGCGGCGCTGAGCTTCGACGATGGCTATGCCGACAACCATGACGTGGCGTTGCCGCTGCTGCGCAAGCACGGCCTGTCTTGCAGTTTTTTCGTCGCTACCGGCTTCCTGAACGGTGGCCGCATGTGGAACGACACGTTGATCGAATCGGTGCGCCTGAGCCGGTTGCCTACGCTGGACCTGCGCGGCCTGGTCGACGGGCGGGGCGAGGACCTCGGCCAGCATGCGTTGGGCGACACCGCCGGCCGCCGAGCGGCGCTCGGCAAGCTCATCGAACGCGTCAAATACCTGCCGCCCGAGCCTCGCGTGGCCTGTGTCGACGCGATCGCCGCGCGCGCCGAGGTGGTAGCGCCGGACGACCTCATGATGAGCAGCGATCAAGTGCGTGCGCTGCGGGCTGCCGGCATGCAGATCGGCGCCCACACCGTCAGCCACCCCATCCTGGCCAAGCTCGACCTGCGGCAGGCCGCTGACGAGATCGGCCGCAGCCGCGATGTGTTGCAGGCGCTGCTTGGCGAGAAGGTCGGTCTGTTCGCCTACCCGAACGGCAAGCCGGGCACCGACTACCTGCCCGACGTGCACCCGGCCATCGTGCGCGAGCTGGGTTTCGACGCCGCCGTAGCCACGCGCTGGGCCGCCGCGCGCCGAGCAGACGACGTGTTCCAGATCCCGCGCTTCACGCCCTGGGATCGTGACCGCCTGAAGTTCGGCCTGCGGTTGGCGCGCCAACTGCTCAACTGATGCGCCGCGTCCTCTTCATCGCCTACCTCTACCCGCCGGTCGCCAATTCGGGCACGCGGCGCAGCCTCGCCTTCGCCAACCACCTGCCCGACGTGGGCTGGGAGCCGCTGGTGCTGACGCTGGAGCCTGAGCCGCAGGCGCCGCTGGATGCGGAACTGCTGGCCGAGGTGCGCCCCGGCACGCGCATCGAGCGGGTGGCGCTGCAAAGCCGCCTGCGGGCGCGCCGCTGGGCAGGCTGGCTGGGTGAACGGGTCGTCGAGGCTCTGGCCTGGCGGTTGCGTGTCCGCGCCGATGTACCGGACGAAGCCGCCAGCTGGCTCGCGCCCGCCGTCGCGCGTGCGATGGCCCTGCATGACAGCGTGGGTTTCGACGCGATCTACGCCAGTGGCTGGCCGTGGACAGGCTTCCTGATCGCCCGCGAGGTGTCGCGCCGCACCGGCAAGCCCTATGTGCTGGACTACCGCGACCAGTGGACACCGAGCGGCGACATGGCCTGGGAGAAGGTGTCGGCTGCACAAGCGAGCCAGAACCCGGCGTTGGAGCGGCTGGCGGCGCGCGACGCGGCGGCCATCGTCACGGTGACGCAGGCGCTGGTCGACAGCATCGCCCGCGACTGCGGCCGCAGCGGCCTGCACCTGATCACCAACGGCTTCGAGCCCAAGGATTTTTCCGGCGAGGTGGCACCCATTGCCGACGGGTTGCTGCGCGTCGCCTACACCGGTGTCTGGCGCCAGGGCTACGGCTTGCAGGACCTGTACGCAGCGATCACGCTGCTGAAGGCGCAAGGCCGGCCGGAGCTGGCGCGGCTGTGCGTGCAGGCCGCCGGCTTCAAGCCCGGCGCCGCTGCCGAGGCCGGTGTCACCGACTGGGTGACCGAGCTCGGCCCGGTGCCGCATGGCCAGGCGCTGACGCTGATGAAGCAGGCCGATCTGCTCTACCTGCCGGTGCCGACGGGCTACTACGCGACGGCGTCGCTGCCTGGCAAGCTGTTCGAGTATCTGGGCTGCGGCCGCCCCGTGCTGGCCGTCGTGCCGCAGGGCAGCGAGGTGGCACGGGTGCTCGACGACACGGGTGGCGGTGTGCGCTGCGAGCCGGGTGACGTGGCCGGGCTGGCCGAGACGCTCCTTGGCTGGCTGCGCGGCGAAGCCCGGGTGGCGCCATCGCAAGGGATCGCACGCTACAGCCGCGCGGCCACCACCGCGCGCCTGGCCCAGGTGCTGGATGCCGCCGCCGAAGGCCGTGTGCTGGAGCCCCTGCGATGAGCAGCGTGCGCCGCGCACTGCTGTTCTCGTTCGCGGAGCGTTATGCGCTGATCGTCATCAACCTGGCGGCCAATCTGCTGATTGCCCGCTTGCTGACGCCGGCCGAGATAGGCGTCTACTCGGTGACGCTGGCCGTCATGAGCATCGCCCAGGTGCTGCGCGACTTCGGCGTCGCCAGCTATCTGATTCAGGAGAAGGACCTCACCGACGACCACATCCGCACGGCGCTCGGCGTCACGCTGGTCATCGGCGTTGCGCTGGCCCTCGTGCTGTTCGGCGCGGCGCCTTGGATTGCGGACTTCTATCGCGAGCCGCGCATGCGCGACCTGCTGTGGCTGGCCTCGGTGAACTTCCTGCTGCTGCCGTTCTCGACCATCTCGCTGTCGCTGCTGCGGCGGCGGCTGGCTTTCAAGGTGCTCGCGGTTGTCAACCTCATCGCCACTGTGGCCGGCGCGTTGACCAGCGTGGGACTGTCCTGGGCAGGCTACGGCCCGTTGGGTCTGGTGGCGGGCACGCTCGTCATCAGCGCGACGACCGGCTTCGCGGCCTGGTGGGCGCAGGGCGAACGCCGGCTGCTGCGGCCCAGCCTGTCGCTCTGGCGCAGCCTGTTTCGCTTCGGCGCGCAGAGCTCGGCCGTCGGCATCGTCACGTCGGTGTCCATGGACATCAACGATCTTGCCGTCGGCAAACTGATGGGCTTCGAGCCCGTTGCGCTGCTGAGCCGCGCGCAGGGGCTGATGAACCTCTTCCACCGTGACCTGATGGGCGCCGTGCGCAACGTGGCCTACCCGGCCTACGCCAAGGCCGTGCGCGAGCACGAGGCGATGGAGCCGCTGTACGTGATCGGCGTCACCTACGTCACCGTCGTCGCCTGGCCGTTCTATGGTTTCGTGTCGCTCTACGCACTGGAGACGCTGCGCCTGCTGTTCGGCCCGCAATGGGATGCCGCCGCGCCGCTGGTGCCCTTGTTCTGCCTGGCCGGCGCCCTGTCGGCCACCAGCAGTTTGATAGGCAATCTGATCGTGGCGATGGGTCGAATGGACCTGCTGACCCGCATGGAATTGGTCTTCCAGCCGGCGCGTGCTGGGCTGATCGCTGCCGCTGCCTGGTTCTGGCGCGAACCGTGGGCTTGCGCCGCCGCGTTGGTCGTGGCCATGCTGCTGCAATTGCCGCTGGTCTACGCCGTCAAGGGGCGCTTCTTGCCCAACGACTGGCGTGCGCTGGGCAGCCATCTGGCGCGCAGCCTGACCGTGGCGCTGATTGCGGTGGTTCTGCCAGCGCTGCTGCTGTGGGTGCAGCCGCGCGCGCCGGGCGCGCCCATGCCCTGGCCCTGGTTCGCACTGGCCATCCTCAGCTGCATCATTTCCTGGTTGGTGGCGCTGACCTGGTGCCGTCATCCGCTGGCCGCCGATCCGGCCTTCTCCAGACTGACCCGGTTTGGGCGGCGACGTGCCGACAATACCGTTCAGGATCGATAACTCACAGGTGATTCGCATGCAACAGTCCCGCTCCCTCGTCACCGGCCGCCGGGTCCGCTTCGCGCTGATCGGCTGCGGCCGTATCGCGCAGAACCATTTCGAAGCCATCAAGAAGCACGCCGACCGGGCAGAGCTGGTGGCCGTGGCCGACGTGGACGCCGCAGCACTCAACGCGGCCGTCGCCAAGACCGGCGCCCGCGGCTTTGGGTCGTTGACCGAGCTGCTGGCCGCGCGTGCGGAGCTGGGTATCGACTGCGTCGTGCTGACCACGCCCAGTGGCCTGCATCCGCGCCAGGCCATCGAGGTGGCTCAGGCCGGCATCGACGTGATGACCGAGAAGCCCATGGCCACGCGCTGGCAGGACGGTCTGGCCATGGTCAAGGCCTGCGACGACGCCGGCGTGCGCCTCTTCGTCGTCAAGCAGAACCGCCGCAACCCGACACTGCAATTGCTCAAGAGCGCCGTGTCCGAAGGCCGCTTCGGCCGGCTCTACAACATCGCCGTCAACGTGTTCTGGACGCGTCCCCAGGCCTACTACGACAGTGCCGAGTGGCGTGGCACCTGGGAGTTCGATGGTGGCGCCTTCATGAACCAGGCCAGCCACTACATTGACCTGCTGGACTGGGTCTGCGGCCCGGTCGAAAGCGTCATGGCCTACACCGGCACGCTGGCGCGCAACATCGAGGTCGAGGACAGTGGCGTGGCCGCGCTGAAGTGGCGCAACGGCGCGATGGGCACGGTCAACGTCAGCATGCTGACCTACCCGAAGAACCTCGAAGGCTCCATCACGCTGCTCGGCGAGAAGGGTTCGGTGCGCATCGGCGGCGTCGCCGTCAACGAGATCCAGCACTGGCAGTTCGACACGCCGCACGAGATGGACGCCCAGATCGCCGATGCGAGCTACGAGACCACGTCGGTCTACGGTTTCGGCCACCCGCTGTACTACGACAACGTCATCAACACGCAGTTGGGCAACGCCCACCCCGAGACCGACGGCCGCGAGGGCCTGAAGTCGCTGGAGCTGCTGATCGCGATGTACATGAGTGCCCGCGACGGCAAGCGCGTCAACCTGCCGCTGCACTACTGAAGAAAATGGCCACGACCATCCACCCCTCGGCCATCGTCGACGACGGCGCCCAGCTCGGCGCCGACTGCCGCGTCTGGCACTTCGTGCACATCAGTATGGGCGCCCGCATCGGCGCCAAGTGCTCCTTCGGCCAGAACGTCTTCGTCGGCAATGACGTGCTCATCGGCGACAACGTCAAGATCCAGAACAACGTTTCCGTCTATGACGCGGTGACGCTGGAAGACGATGTCTTCTGCGGCCCGAGCATGGTGTTCACCAACGTCTACAACCCGCGCTCGGCCGTCACGCGCAAGGACGAGTACCGCCGCACGCTGGTGAGGCAGGGCGCGACGTTGGGTGCCAACTCAACAATAGTCTGCGGCACGACCGTCGGCCGCTACGCCTTCATTGGCGCCGGCGCCGTCATCAACCGCGACGTGCCCGACTTTGCGCTGATGGTCGGCGTGCCGGCCAGGCAGATCGGCTGGATGAGCCGTTTCGGCGAGCGGCTGGAACTGCCGTTGAGCAGTGCCGAACCCGTCGAAGTCGCCTGCCCCAACACCAGCGACCGGTACCGCCTGAGCGGCCAGCAACTCCAACTGATCGAGAACTGAATGGACTTCATCGACCTCAAGAGCCAGTACGCGGCCCTGCGCGACAACATCAATGGCCGCATCCAGGCCGTGCTGGACCATGGCCAGTACATCCTCGGCCCTGAGGTCAAGGAGATGGAAGCGGCGCTCAACGCCTACACCGGCGCCAGGCATTGCATCAGCGTTGCCAGCGGCACCGAGGCGCTGCTCATCTGCCTGATGGCACTGGACCTCAAGCCCGGCGACGAAGTCATCACCAGCCCGTTCACGTTTGCCGCCACGGCCGAGATGATCGTGCTGGCCGGCGGCGTGCCTGTGTTCGTCGACATCCAGCCCGACACGGCCAACATCGACCCGGCGCTGATTGAAGAGGCCATTACCGCCAGGACCAAGGCCATCATGCCGGTCAGCCTGTATGGCCAGGTCGCGGACATGGACGCGATCAACGCGATTGCCGACAAGCATGGCCTGGCTGTCATCGAGGATGCTGCGCAGAGCTTTGGCGCCAGCTACCAGGGCAAGAAGAGCTGCAATCTGTCGACCTTCGGCTGCACCAGCTTCTTCCCGAGCAAGCCACTGGGTTGCTACGGTGATGGTGGCGCCATCTTCACGAACGACGACGCGCTGGCCCAGGCATGCCGCGAGATTCGCACGCACGGCCAGAGCCAGCGCTACCTGCACACGCGCGTCGGCGTGGGTGGCCGCATGGACACGCTGCAATGCGCCGTCGTGCTCGGCAAGCTGGACCGCTTCGAATGGGAAGTGCGCCGCCGCCTGGAACTCGGTGACGCCTACCGCGCCAAGCTGCAGGCGGCGATCCCAAGCCTGCAACTGCTGGCCGTGCGCGATGACCGCGATTGCGTCTGGGCTCAATACACCGTCTTCGTCGACAACCGCGAGGCGGTCCAAGCCAAGCTCAAGGCGGCCGGCGTGCCGACCGCAGTGCACTACCCGCGCCCGCTGCATCACCAGCCTGCGTACGCCCAGTACGCCAGGCCCGAGGACTTCCCGCACAGCATCGCCGCCGCCGCACGCGTGATGAGCCTGCCGATGAGCGCCGACCTCACGGACGAGCAGCAGGTTCGGGTTGTCGCTGCGCTGGCAGCATGTTTCTAGGTATTCTGGGGTGATTGTGTTAGCACAATCGGCCACTATCTACAGCGAATTTGAGTGAAGGGGTGCAAATGCCGAATGAGTGGGGTAGTGGTGAATACGACAGCGTCTATGCCTCTGGAGGGGCGGACAGAATTTACGATTTGCCGTATCGACTGAGTGGCTATTACCCGCTTTTTAAGGGCGTGCTAGCAGCAAGTCTTGCGTTGCATGCCCGCAGCATTTTGGAAGTAGGGTGTGGGACAGGCGGTTTCGCACACCTTTGGGCCGAACGCGGCAATGGGGGGCAATATCGCGGATTTGACTTCAGTCCCATTGCTGTCGCGCGAGCGAAGGGCAGGCTAGGGGAAGGGGAGCGCGGTGACCGGTTCTGGGTGGGCGATGCGCGGTTGCAGCAGCAGTACGAGGGCGACTTCGATGCCGTCATTTGCACCGAGGTATTGGAGCACATTGAGGCTGACCGAGAGGTTGTTGGCCTTTGGCCTAAAGGGGTAGGTTGCGTTTGCAGTGTGCCGAACTTCGAGGCTGAAAACCATGTTCGGGTGTTCACCAGCGAACAGCAGGTGCGGGATCGCTACGGTGATCTCATTGAGATTGACAGTATTGTGCGTATCAAGAAGCCTTACCTCTTCGATCTTTCTTGGCAGAGCTATTGGCGAGAACTGCGCTGGAATCGCTACCGGCCTGAGCGACTTCAGAAAATTCTTGGATGGGAAAGCTTTGAGCGAGCAGGGGGATGGTTTCTCTTCACCGGTCGGCGGCGTTAGCTCGGGGCTGAACAGGTTCATGGCGCGGTCCTGGTTCTCTTTGCGGCAAAGCAAAGGTACGGAACGCTCAGGTTGACCCGCGAATCGGCCTATGGGGCCCCCGCCGTCAATCTGCAATTGGCGTGCCCAAGTGTGCATGCTGATTTCGTTGTTTTCTCCGGTGCTCGCTGCCCTTGCACGCCGCCGGTGGCGCGGGAAGGATCTCGCGGTGGGTCAATATTGGATCGGCGCCGACAGATCCAACATCCATCGCTGTATGAGCGGATTGCCGTCGAACTCCTGAGTTCGAGCTGAGTGCGTGAATTCGTACGTTCGGATCTGTGCGGGGGG